>DATBCZ010000304.1:0-3713 GCA_036270175.1 Steroidobacteraceae bacterium
GATCTCATCGGCGATCCCGCCCGCGGCGACCACAGGCGTGTCAGGACAGGCATCCACCACCTGCGGGAGCAGGGTAAAAAGCGGCTCGGTCAGACCGTGCCCGCCGGCCTCGGTGCCCTGCGCGACAATGACGTCGGCGCCGGCGTCTAATGCCTCGCGTGCCTGTGCTACAGTCTGGACCTGACAGATGAGCAGCGAGCCAGCCGCGCGGATGGCGGGCGCGAACGGACGCGGATCGCCAAAGGACAACATCACGGCGGCGGGCTGGCGAGCAAGGGCAGCGTCCAGCAAGCCGGGGTGCTTCGCCAGACTCCAGGTGATAAAGCCGCAGCCGATCCGCGCGTTGCCCGCGCGCGCCCATTCCTGTTCGATCCATTCTCCGTCGCCATAGCCGCCCCCGAGCATGCCGAGTCCGCCCGCTTGGCTGACCGCCCCGGCAAGTCTGCCACCGGAAACGAGGTCCATCGGCGCCAGCAGGACCGGGTGCTCGATCCCAAGTGTCTGTGTCAGGCGATTCGTAATGGCCATAACAGCGTCTCCGACAGGATGGTAAGAAAGTCTGGCAGGAGCGGCCACCGTACCCCAAGAGGAATATTCCAGGCCCACCAGCACCACCGAACGACCTCATTTTTGGAGGTGGCAAGAGGAGGGTGCGGTCATGATCCGCTATGGTCAGTTCTGCCCGATCGCCAAGGCGGCGGAAATCGTCGCGGAACGGTGGACACCGCTGGACATTCATGAGCTCCTGGCTGGCAGCACGCGATTCAGCGATATCCGACGTGGCGTACCACTGATGTCACAAACGTTGCTGTCGCAACTTTGAAGGAGCTTGAGCGGGTAGGCATCGTCGAGCGTCGGAGTGATGGTGGCCGGACGCATGAGTGGTGTCTGACAGGCGGTCGCTCCTTGGGGCCGGTGATCCAGGAATTCGGCGAGCCGGCGTCCGCACTGGCGAGAATTGAGGCAACCACCCTCGCGACTTGCGCGAGCGGCTGCGATCTTGGTTGGCGATGGCCGGGTGGCCGGAGGCTTGCCGGCTCTTCGTCCGTAACTCCTGTATCGTGTGACGCCGATGTCCATGTCCGGTTTCGAGAAGTGCGCCGTAGCGGCTGAGTGTCCGGCGTGGTGAAGGTTTTCGGATGCCGGCCCTCGCAGGTCGAGCGAGAGGCATGGGGCCGGCGTACGGAAACCGCCCAAGCACGAACCCGCGGGGCACAGGTGCGACGTTATGGGGATTTGAAGATTTTGGTGTGGCCGTATGGGTGACGCGGTGATTGCGATCTGCGACTTGCGGGCGGTGCCTGACGGAACGGTCGGTTCACGGGTATGGGATTGGCGCGATGGGACGGCGGCGGGCAGGCCGATGTGGCCGTCATCAGCGCGATCGTGGAAGTAGCGATTGACGCAGGCGCATGACGGCCCACCGGCCGAAGCCTCGTGGCTTCGACAGCAGGTAGAGGTTGATCGTGCCGGATCACAACACAATCGTCCCGGTAAAGGGATGCGACGATGGTGGCGCGCGCGCCCGAGCCGCACGCTGGAAGATCTCGATGATGACCATACGACCGCCGCAGCAGGGGCATGGCGGACGCGGATCCGGCAGCGGAGTGGTGTCTTCGAGCTCAGTTGGTGCGGGCGCAGCGAGCAACTCCCGGGCGCGTGCGACATTGGCCTGGCGGCCGGTGCTGGCGAGCAGGCCGTAATGACGGATGCGGTGGAAGCCCTTCGGCAAAACGTGGAGCAGGAAACGGCGAATGAACTCGTCAGGGCTGAGCGTCATGGTGCGCTGGCGGTCGGCGCCATCGCGGCGATAATCCTTGTAGCGGAACGTGACACCGTTGCTGTCGAACGCGACCAGCCGGTGGTTCGAGATGGCGACGCGATGGGTGTATCGGGACAAATAGGCGAGCACCGCTTGCGGGCCGGAGAAGGGCGGCTTGCAGTACACCACCCACTTCTTTTTGCGGAGCGGTGCCAGGTACCGGAGGAAGGCACGTCGCTCACTCAAGGCGATGTGGTCGCCGAAGAACTGGAGGCGAGCTTTGGCATGCAGCTGCTGCAAGTTGTCGAGCAACAACCGCCGGAACAGCTTTGCGAGCACGCGAATCGGCAGCAGGAACCTTGCGCGGGACGAGACCCAGCGCTGTCCATCGAGCGAGATACCGCCGCCGGGTACGATCATGTGGATGTGCGGGTGGTGCGTCATGGCCGAGCCCCAACTGTGGAGGACGGCGGTGATACCGATGCGCGCACCGAGATGACGGGGGTCGGCGGCGATGGTGAGCATGGTCTCGGCGGCAACCCTGAACAGTAGATCATAAACTGCCGCCTTGTTGTGGAAGGCGATATCGGCGACCTCGGTGGGAACTGTGAAGACGACGTGGAAATAGCCGACCGGCAACAGGTCGGCCTCGCGTGCGGTGAGCCACTCACGTGCTGCCGCCCCCTGACACTTGGGGCAGTGCCGATCCCTGCAACTGTTGTACGCGATGCGGCGGTGGCCGCAGTCCTCGCAGCTTTCGATATGGCCGCCGAGCGCCGCCGTTCGGCAAGTCTCGATCGCCGACATCACCTTGAGTTGGGCCAGGCTCACGTGGCCGGCATGCGCCGCGCGCCAGGCTGGTCCATGAACACGAAAGATATCGGCGACCTCGTGCGACGGTCGCAGCGGGGTTAGCCGCCGCCCGGGTCCTCGCCTTCCATCAGCAGCCGGAGATGCTCGAGCGGACTCGTCACCGCGCGGATCGTCTTGGTGGCGACGCGGGCATAGAGCGCGGTCGTGTCCAACTTGGAATGCCCGAGCAGAACCTGGATGACGCGAATATCGACATCTTGCTCGAGCAGGTGGGTGGCAAAGCTGTGACGCAACGTGTGTGGACTGACGCGCTTCTTGATGCCAGCTGCCTCCGCTGCCTCATGGACGGCCCGATTGAGCTGGCGCGTCGAGATGGGCTCGAGAGAGTTCCGGCCGGGAAACAGCCAACCCTGGGGCAGCATGACGCCGCGTCGCTTGCCCTCGCGCCACCACAGCCGCAGCAGTTCCAACAGCTGCGGCGACAGCATGGCGTTGCGGTCCTTGCGTCCCTTACCCTGCTCGACGCGGATCAGCATGCGCGTGCTGTCGATGTCGCCGACCTTGAGGGTCGCCACCTCTGATACCCGTAACCCGGCACCATACGCAGTACCGAGAGCAGCCCTGTACTTCGGCCCGGGCGCTACTTCGAGCAGTCGCCCAACCTCCTCGACGCTGAGCACCGTTGGCAGCCTCCGAGGGTAGCGGACGATGACGAAGCGGCGCGACAGGTCAGGCCGATCGAGCGTCACCGTGAAGAAGAAGCGCAGCGCCGATACAGAGCAATTGATGCTCTGCGGCTGCACGCCACTCTCGGCCTGGTGGACCTGGAAGCGGCGGATATCCTCAGGTGTCGCCGTGTCGGGTGGGCGCTTGAGGAACGCGGCGAAGCTCCGCACGAAACGCACATAGTCACGCTGCGTATCTTGGCGCAGGCCGCGCATGGCCATGTCTTCGAGCATGCGCTGCCGCAGCAGGCTTATGGGCTGTGAAACCGGTTGGATGGTCACTTGGTCTTCTCCTTGAGCTGAAGGGTGACCCTCCATGCTCAAAGCCTGACCAAATCCCGCTCAACCTCTCACTGCCGCCCTCGTACGCACCGACCTCGCCCCAAGCGTTCTCCCGCGAAGCGGGTTCGTGC
>DATBCZ010000305.1:0-1902 GCA_036270175.1 Steroidobacteraceae bacterium
GAGGAGGACGCCGTGCGGACTTTTGTGAGCTGGCTTTGGACGGGGTCCACCGCTTGTAAAGTTACCTCGGTCGATGTTGTGGACGTAGCCCCCGACTCAGTGCAAGTGACCGCGAGCTTCCAGACGTCTTGAGCATGCTCAACATCAAACTCCGCCCGGGACGGCTGGTCGTGGTCGCGTTGCTGCTATTTGCTGCACTGCCAGCGTACGCCGGCCTGCCTCACATCCCGGGACTGCACCGGCATCCGAAGGCGGACGCGGCTAAAGGCCCCGTAGTCGTCGTCGCGGCAAATCCGCTAGCAGTTGACGCTGGCCTGGAAGTTCTCAAGAAGGGCGGCAAGGCGATCGACGCGGCGGTGGCCATTCAGGCCATGCTCGGACTCGTCGAGCCCCAGAGCTCCGGCGTCGGCGGCGGCGCTTTCCTGATGTATTACGAGGCGAGCACAGGTGTCGTCACCACGATCGATGGTCGCGAGACGGCCCCGGCGGGCGCCACACCTGACATGTTCCTGGATGAGCATGGGAAGCCCGTACCGTTCGTCGAGGCGGTCCGCAGTGGTCGCTCCACGGGCGTGCCCGGAGCGATTGCCATGCTCTCCGCGGCGCATGCCCGGTTGGGACTGCGGCCCTGGAAGGAGCTCTTTCAACCGGCGATTCGTGCCGCCACCCAGGGATTCAGGGTCCCGGAGCGCCTGGCTTCCTATCTGGGCGAAGGCTCGCCGTTCCCGCCGACAACCGAGATCCGCGCGCTCTTCTCCAAACCTAACGGCGAGCCGTTGAATACCGGTGATCTCTTCAAGAATCCGGCCTACGCCAAAACACTGGGGCGAATCGCAGATGAAGGTCCGCGTGCGCTCTACGAAGGCACTATTGCGGAAGAAATCGTGAAGGTGACGGAGAAGCCGCCTTTGCCCGGGACCATGACGCTGAAAGACATGGCGGCGTATCGCTCGAACTGGGCGAAGCCGATCTGTGGTCCTTTCCGGCAGTTCATGGTGTGTGTGCCGCAACCGCCTTCGAGTGGTGTGACGCTGCTCGAGATGCTGGGCATACTCGACAAAACCGATATCGCCGAGCGCGGTCCGACCGATCCGCAAGCATGGTTTCTGTTCGCGCAGGCGAGCCGACTGATGTATGCGGATCGCGATCACTACGTCGACGACCCCGCGTTCACGCCGGTGCCGGTCGAGCGACTTCTCGAGCCTGCCTACCTGCGGCTGCGAGCGCAGCTCATCGGAGAGAAGGCGGGGCCGGCGCCGCCGCCGGGAAATATCATCGTCGTGCCGCCGCATGGGAAAGACGCTACCCACGAGTCGGCCGGTACGAGCCACTTCGTCGTGGTCGATGCGTCCGGCAACGTCGTGTCGATGACTACCACGGTGGAGTCGGTGTTTGGTTCGAATCGTACCGTCGGCGGCTTCGTTCTCAACAACCAACTCACGGATTTCTCGCTGGCGCCCACCGATGAAAACGGGCACGCCGCCGTGAACCGGGTGCAGGGCGGGAAGAAGCCGCGCTCGTCGATGTCGCCCATCATCGTCCTCGATCACGAAGGGCAATTCGTGGCGGCCCTGGGATCCCCGGGTGGCTCGGCAATTCTCGACTACAACGCCAAGGCGCTGGTGGGGCTGCTGGCCTGGAAAATGTCCATCAAGGCGGCCATTGAATTGCCCAATCTCATCGCCCGCGGTGATGATTATTTCGGTGAGCTCGACCGGTTGACGCCGGTCGTGTTGGCTGGTTTGCGCGAACGCGGTATCGAGGTGAGGTCGGGGCGCGCTGAGAATTCCGGTTTCCACGCCGTCGTGAGGCATTCCGACGGGAGTTACGAGGGTGCGGCGGATTCGCGGCGCGAGGGTGTCGTGAAGATGCTTCCGGCGGAGAAATAGCGCGGCGCGCCCG
>DATBCZ010000306.1:0-21771 GCA_036270175.1 Steroidobacteraceae bacterium
CGCCGCTTCCAGGAAGGTGACCGGCCGGGTGGTAACGCCGCTGTTGGCGGGTCCCGAACCCAACATCCGCACCCCGAGGTACAGCAGGTAGAGCGCACCAATCCAACGCAGGGCGGTTTGCAGATCGGGCCAGCGCGTGAAAATAGCACCCAGGCCTGCGCACACGGCCAGCAACTCGATGCCGAATCCGACACTGATGCCCAACATGTGAGGAATCGTGCGGCGGAACCCAAACGTGGCGCCCGATGCCGTCAGCATGACGTTGTTGGGCCCGGGGGTGATCGACATCACGAAAGAGTACGTCGCAAAGGGTAGGGGGTCGACCATGGCGCTCTCCCGTAGCACACCAGACTTGGAGTGCAAGAGTCGGTGCTTGCGACAGCCGAAGGCAGGTACAGAGGGAGGCCGCGCGCCGAGTACTGTATTGGCGCGCGACCTGTACGCCGCTAGCGCGAAGGAGGTAGCTGGCTGCCAAGTCGTTCCGCCGCCGCCTGCAAAGTCGGCAGGCACCGTTCGATCAACTCGCGCCGTGACACTCTGGAGGCCTGCGTGCTGACGTTCATCGCGGCCACCACCGCTCCGACGACGTTTCGCACGGGCACCGCGATCGACCGCAAGCCGATCTCGAGCTCCTGGTCGTTCAAGGCATACCCGTCGGTACGTACCTGAACGAGGATCTCTTCCAGCTTCTTTCGCGAAGTTATCGTGTGTTTGGTGTGTGTCACGAAATCAACCTTCCCCAACTCCGACGCCGCCTGCTCTTCGGGAAGATACGAGAGCAACACGCGACCCAAAGCGGTGCAATAGGCGGGTAGCCGGCTGCCAACACCGAGGGTCACGGACATGATCCGCTTCGTCGCCGCGCGCGCCACGTAAACAACCGCGCCGTCATCGAGCACGGCTACGGACGACGCCTCACCCAGTAGCTCGCTCATTTCCTCGAGTACAGGTTGGGCGGCGATCGGTACTGCTGCGGTAGACAGGTACGCGTAGCCGAGATTCAGGATTCTCGGCTGGAGGAAGTAGGTGCGTCCGTCGGTCGCCGCGTACCCCAGCTCGCGCAAGGTGTACAGGCAGCGTCGGACGACCGCGCGGGTCAGGCCAGTCGCCCGACTCACGTCGGCGATCGTCAGGCGACGGTCGACGCCAGCGAAGGCGCGGATAACGTGCAGACCGCGCGCGAGCGAGGTCATGAAGTCCGGATCGCCCCCCCGAAAAAGGTTGTTTTCGGGGTCGGTGGAGCTCATGACGCGCTGAGCGATAAACGAACCCGAGCTCTTGGGAAATGCCTTAGAGTGCAGCATACTAGGATATGGTAGGTTTAGATGACGGTACGGTAATCGTACCCGATGCCGGCGACGGTGTCATCTACGGCGGAGGTTGAGGGGGACGGTCCTTAAGGGGCGGTATAATCGGGTCCATGACCAACGCATATATTTGTGATGCCGTAAGGACGCCCATCGGGCGTTACGGCGGAGCGCTCGCCACCGTACGCCCCGACGATCTCGCCGCACTGCCACTCGCCGCGCTGCTCGCGCGGAATCCGTCTCTTGATGCTGCTGCGATTGACGAAGTGCTGCTTGGTTGTGCGAACCAAGCTGGGGAGGACAATCGTAACGTGGCCCGGATGGCCGCACTGCTTGCGGGCCTTCCGGTTTCGGTGCCCGGCGCAACCATCAACCGCCTGTGCGGTTCGGGTCTCGATGCGGTACTGATGGCGGCGCGCGCCATCAAGGCCGGAGAAGCCGGACTCATCCTGGCGGGCGGCGTTGAGTCCATGTCGCGCGCGCCCTTCGTCATGCCGAAGGCGGACTCCGCATTCAGCCGCAACGCCGAGGTTTTCGATACGACAATCGGGTGGCGCTTCGTCAATCCCGCGCTCAAGCAAAAATACGGTGTCGATTCCATGCCGGAAACCGGCGAGAACGTCGCCGCCGACTACAAAGTGTCCCGGGAGGACCAGGACAAGTTCGCGCTGCGCAGCCAGCAGCGGGCCGCCGCCGCCTGCGCGCGCGGCTTCTTCGAGTCAGAGCTCATTCCGGTCGAGATCCCGCAACGCAAGAGCAAGCCGTTGGTCGTCGCGCGCGATGAGCACCCACGCCCCGAAACAACCCTCGAGCAGCTCGCCAAACTGCCCACACCTTTCCGGACAAACGGTACGGTCACGGCTGGCAACGCTTCCGGGGTGAATGATGGCGCGTGCGCACTTGTCATAGCGTCGGATGAAGCCGTACGGCGCTTTAATTTAACCCCTCGTGCCCGCATCGTGGCGGGTGCCACGGCGGGGGTTGAACCTCGGATCATGGGCATGGGCCCGGTCCCCGCTACGCGGAAAGCCCTCGCGTTGGCAAAGCTGGATATCAAACAGTTGGATGTGATCGAGCTGAACGAGGCGTTCGCCTCGCAAGGGCTCGCCGTTCTGCGGGAGCTGGGTCTGCCGGACGATGCCGAGCACGTCAACGCCAATGGCGGCGCCATCGCGCTAGGCCATCCCCTGGGGATGACGGGTGCGCGGCTCGCAACCACGGCGACATACCAGCTCATGACCGCGAAGGGTCGCTACGCCCTGTGCACGATGTGCATCGGGGTCGGGCAGGGTATTTCGCTCATTATCGAGCGGATCTAGCCTCCAAACGGTATAGATGCCGCTGTCGTGTGTTCGGCCCGAGGGCTATTGCTACGCGCCATCCGAGCCGGCACGCGTTCTTTCCAAGACCGGAGATCTCGATGCTGAACGAGGGTGATCTGCTGTGGACGCCGAGTCGGGGGCGGATTGAAAAAGCGAAGGTCACGGCCTTCACCCGCTGGCTCGCGACGGAACGCGGCAAGAGTTTCGCCACGTACGAGGACTTGTGGCGTTGGTCTGTCGAGGAGCTCGAGGAGTTCTGGCAGGCCGTATGGGATTACTTCGACGTGCAGTCCTCGGCCCCGCACACCAGCGTGCTCGCCGACCGTCACATGCCGGGCGCGAAATGGTTTCCCGGCGCGCGCCTGAATTATGCACAGCAGGCCCTGCGAAATGAGCGCCCTAACGCCACCGCGTTGATGTATCTCAATGAGCGCGCGCCGCTCGCCTCCATGTCGTGGGAAGAGCTCGGCACCAAGGTACGCATTCTCGCCACGCAGCTCCGCAAGCTCGATGTGAAGCCCGGTGACCGTGTGGTCGCCTACATGCCCAACATCCCGGAGACGGTCATCGCCATGCTGGCGACCACCAGCATCGGGGCGATCTGGTCGAGCTGCGGCCCCGACTTCGGCACACGCGGTGTGTTGGATCGCTTTACGCAGCTCGCACCGAAGGTGATGTTCTACGTCGACGGCTACCAGTACGGCGGCAAGCCGTTCAACAGGAAGGAAGAGGTCCACAAGATCATCGACCAGTTGGGCTCGCTCGAGCGGGTCGTCTACCTGCCTTACCTGAATCGCGACGATCGGGCGACGTTTCATCCGCACACGGTGCTGTGGGACGATCTGCTGAGCAATGCGCCGGTCCCGGCCGCCGAATTCAAATTCGAGCAGGTGCCGTTCGAGCACCCGTTGTGGATCCTGTTTTCCTCGGGCACGACCGGGTTGCCGAAGCCCATCTGCCACGGCCATGGCGGCATCATTCTCGAGCAGTTGAAGCACGTGCAATTCAACTTCGACGTGGCCGATGGCGACCGGCTGTTCTTCTTCACCACCACCGGCTGGATGATGTGGAACTTTCTCATCAGTTCGCTGCTGTCGAATGTCGTGCCGGTGCTCTACGACGGTAATCCGGCCTGGCCTACTCCCGATGTGTTGTGGAAGATGGTCGACGATTCGGGCGCGAAGCTCTTCGGGACGAGCCCGACCTACGTCGCCGCCCTGGAAAAAGCGGGCATCGTGCCGAAGGAGCTCTCCAAGCTGACTTCACTCGAGAGCGTGACGCTGGCCGGCTCGCCGGTGACGCCCGAGTGCATGGACTGGATTTACAAGAATGTGAAGCAGGACCTGTGGGTTGCCTCCGGAAGCGGCGGCACCGACATCTGCACGGGCTTTGTTATGGGCAATCCGACTCTTCCGGTGTATGCCGGAGAGATCCAGTCACGGGCATTGGGTTGTGCCGTGTACGCCTTCGACGAGCACGGCGAGAAAATCGTCAACCAGGTCGGCGAGCTGGTGGTCACCGCGCCCATGCCCTCGATGCCGGTGTGTTTCTGGAACGACGTGGACAACAAACGCTACCTGGATTCCTACTTCGGGGAGTATCCGGGTGTCTGGCGCCACGGCGATTTCTTCAAGATGAACGACCGGGGCGGTTGCTTCGTGCTCGGCCGTTCGGACGCCACTCTGAACCGTCATGGTGTGCGTATAGGCACGGCGGAGGTCTATCGCTCACTCGCGACCCTGCCTGAAATCGACGACTCCCTGATCGTCAACCTCGATCTCCCGCACGGCAAGTTCTTCATGCCCCTGTTCGTGAAGCTCAAGAGCGGCATGCAACTCGACGACGCGCTCCGCGACAAGATCCGGGCTACGTTGCGCCGGGAGTACTCGCCCCGACACGTGCCCGACAAGATCTACCAGGTCGAGGGGATTCCCTTCACCCTCACGGGCAAGAAGATGGAAGTGCCGGTACGCAAGATTCTCATGGGGGTGGCGTCGGAGAAGGCCGCCAACCGCGACGCCGTGGCCAATCCCCAGGTGTTGGATTACTTCATCGATTACAGCAAAAACCAGACCGACTATTCACTCACTGTCTGAAGATCCGGAGTCGACCATGGAAGATGTCAAGTTGCTCATCGCCGGGCGCGATACCCCGGCCACGAAATCGGCAACGTTCGATCGTCTCAATCCCATTTCCGGCGAAGTAGCGACGCGTGCCGCGGCGGCTTCGCCGGCGGACGCCAAGGCCGCCGCCGACGCGGCCGCTGCGGCGTTTCCAAAGTGGTCGGCGTTGGGTCCGAGCGCGCGCCGCTCCCTACTCAACAAAGCCGCGGACCTGTTGGAAGCCCGCGCCGCGCAGTTTGCCGCGATCCTGTCGACCGAGACCGGCGCGACCGGCGGCTGGGGGCACTTCAACGTGCATCTCGCCGCGGGCATGCTGCGTGAGGCGGCCGCAGTGACGACTCAGATTTCCGGTGAGGTCATCCCTTCCGATGTGCCCGGAAGCCTGGCGATGGGGATCCGGCAACCAGCGGGCGTTGTGCTGGGAATCGCTCCCTGGAATGCTCCGATCATCCTCGGCGTCCGCGCCATCGCCATGCCGCTCGCCTGTGGCAACACGGTGATCCTGAAGGCGTCCGAAGTTTGTCCGGCGACACACCGCCTCATCGGCGCCGTGTTGACGGAAGCGGGCCTGGGCGACGGTGTTGTGAATGTCATTACCCATGAGCCCAAGGATGCCGAGGCGGTTGCCGAGGCACTCATCTCGCACCCGGCCGTGAAGCGCGTGAACTTCACGGGCTCGACCCGGGTAGGAAAGATCATCGCGGCCCTCTCCGCGAAGTATCTCAAGCCCGTGGTTCTGGAACTCGGTGGCAAGGCGCCCCTGGTCGTGCTCGATGACGCTGACATTGATGCCGCCGTGGATGCGACCGTTTTTGGTGCATTCGCGAATTCCGGTCAGATCTGCATGTCGACGGAGCGTGTGATCGTAGACGAGAAAGTCGCGGACGAATTCGCGACGAAGCTGGCAAAGAGGGTAGCGGCGTTGCCGCTCGGCGATCCGCGGAAGGGAGATTTCGTGCTGGGTTCCGTCGTTGGCAAGCCGACGGTGGATCGGGTTATGAAACTCGTCAACGAGGCCGTCGCCAAGGGTGCGAAGGTTCTCTGTGGTGCTGACGGCGACGGCACGACCATCATGAAGGGTATCGTCGTCGACAGAGTGACGCAGGACATGTCGCTGTTCCGGGAGGAGTCATTCGGGCCGCAGGTATCGATCACCCGCGTGAAGTCGGCGGAGGACGCTATCAAGGCCGCCAACGACACCGAATACGGCTTGTCGGCGTCACTCTTTACCCGTGACATCGCGCGAGGTATCGAACTTGCGAAGCGGATCGAATCGGGGATTTGCCACATCAATGGCCCGACCGTGCACGATGAGGCGCAAATGCCGTTCGGAGGCGTGAAGGCCTCTGGCTACGGCCGGTTTGGCGGCAAAGCGGGCATCAATGAGTTCACCGAGCTGCGCTGGATAACGATCCAGACGACACCGCGGCACTATCCGTTCTGAGGGGGGCGCCGAGCCCGGGGCACGCAGCCCCGGGCGGATTTGTTACCTGTCTGCGAAACCGCTCATACCCGGCCGGCCGGCTTACTGTCAGAATGCGGTACATGAAAATCGCAGTTCTGTTCGGTGGCACCAGTCAGGAGCGGGATGTCTCGATAGCGAGCGCGGCCCAGATCATTCCGGCGCTACGCGGCCTCGGTCACGACGTCATAGCAATCGACACCGTCACGGGACGCCTCTCCGCTGATGCCGAGAAAAAGCTGCTCACCAGTGGTGTCGGGCCGGTGCCGCCATCGACCACCGCCCTGGCGAATATGCGTGAGTCGGCGCTCGCTCTGACGAGTAACGCCTCGGATATACGCGACGTCGATGTCGTCTTTCTCGCGCTCCATGGTGGAGCGGGAGAGGATGGCCGGGTGCAGGCGGTGCTGGATCTCGCCGGCATGGCTTACACCGGCAGCAATCACATCGCCAGTGCGACGGCGATGGACAAGGATCTTTCCAAGCGTCTGTTTCGTGCCGCCGGCGTGCCGACGGCGGATTGGCTCATGGCTCCCGTTCTCGAGCACGACATCGGCGAGACTCTCGGCTGGCCGGTGGTGGTGAAACCCAACAAACAGGGCTCCACGGTTGGTTTGTCGATCGTGCGCGAGCCCGCGGCTCTCGTGGACGCGTTGGAACTCGCGGGACGCTATGACGACGAGGTGATGGTCGAGCGGTTCGTTCCCGGGCGGGAGCTCACCGTGGGGATTCTCGAGGGCGAGCCTCTTCCGGTGGGCGAGATCATCACCCAGAGCGGCATTTTCGATTATCAGGCCAAGTACCAGACCGGTGGCGCGCGCGAGATTTTTCCCGCGGACCTGTCGGAAGAGAAAACCGCCGAGCTCCAGCGGCTCGCGGTGCGTGCGCATGCCGCGCTCAAGTTGGGGGAGTACAGCCGCATCGACTTCCGGATGGATCCGAAGGGCAACTTCTGGTGCCTGGAGGCGAACTCGCTGCCGGGCATGACGGCCAACAGCCTGCTACCCCAGGCGGCTAAAGTCGCCGGCATTGAATTTCCGAAGCTGGTCGAGCGGATTTGCCGGGCGGCGCTACTAGTGGCCAAGCGGGGGGGATAATCGCGCGCCCCGAGCACGCCCCCATTCCTTAGGCGCGTGCCGTACGAGATCCGAACGACTTGCCTTCAGCATCCACGCGTCGGGAGCAGTCGCCCAATTAGACGTCCGTGGTCACGGCCGCTATTTACGTTTCCTGCGTCCCTGGGGTCCGTCGGCCGACGGCCGCCAAGAAGGCTACTCCCGGCGGGTTACGCTCTCATGAACCGCTGGCGTTTTCCGCGAAATGCGTCTACTTGAGCGCCTCGCCCCGGTCGCGGCCCTGGAATGCCAACATCCAACCCGGGTATTCCGGCGGCAGCGCCGATACTTTCGCCAGCGTCTCCAACTCCTCCGCGCTCAGTTTCAACTCCGTCGCGGCAATGTTGTCCACGAGTTGCTCGCGGGTCTTCGCCCCTATGATCGTCGAGGTCACGTGTGGCTGGTGAACGACCCAGGAGAGGGCGACGCGCGCTACCGACACATCGTGGGCCTTGGCAATAGGGCGCATGGCGTCGATGATGTTGTATGCGCGTTCCCGGTCGATGGGTGGGAAGTCGAAAGTGGTGCGGCGGGACCCTTCCGGTCCCTTGCTGTCCCGCGAGAACTTTCCCGAGAGGAAGCCGCCCGCGAGGGGGCTCCACGGGAGGATTGCCAGGCGTTGATCGGTTGCGAGCGGCACGATTTCCCGCTCGAGCTCGCGACCGCCGATGGAGTAGTACATCTGCAGGCTCTCGAAGCGGGCGAGATTCTTTTTATCCGAGATCCAAAGTGACTTCGTGATCTGCCAGGCCTGCAGGTTGCAGAGTCCGAGGTAACGCCCTTTCCCGGCGCGCACGCACGTGTCGAGCGCGTCGAGCGTTTCTTCGAGTGGCGTGTGCGGATCGCTGCCGTGGATCTGATAGAGATCGATGTGATCGAGTTGCAGTCGCTGCAGACTCGCATCGACGCCGCTCAGGATGTGGGCGCGTGACAGGCCGGTCTGATTCGGGCCCGGTCCCATGCGACCCAACACCTTGGTGGCGAGTACGAACTGGTCGCGGGGAACGCCGAGATTCCGTAGCGCCTGTCCGGTCATGATCTCGGACTGGCCGCCGTGATAGACGTCGGCGGTATCGAGGAAGTTGATACCGCTGTCGATCGCGCCGCGTACGATGCCGTCGACTTCGTTCTGCTGGAGCTGCCCGATCTGGGCGAAAATACCGCCCGAATTACCGAAGGTCATGGTGCCGAGGCACAGCTCCGAGACCAGCAGGCCGGTATTGCCGAGCTTCTTCATGCGCATGGGGAGTTCTCTTTGCTAAGAAGACATAAGGCTACTGCGGGCGCCCGCGTACTCGCCATCCATCTTTGGAGACATTCGCAGCGCGTGCGCCTATCCCGCAAGTGAAATGGACGTGCTCTCCTAGCGCATGCGTTTCGGGCCCCGAGCGGCGTATTCTAAGCGCCGTTTTTCGGCTTTCCCGTCCGATAGGCGTACGGGTACCAAGGGACCGTTATGAAACCGACCCCTAAGCAGCGGATCTGGATGTACGAGATGATGTTGAAGAGCCGCCTCTTCGACGATGCGGTGTTCGAAGCCTATTGGGAAGGCAAGAAACCCGTTTTTCACATGGGCAAGGGCCCGCTGCCGGGCGAAATGCACCAGTCGTTTGGCCAGGAGCCCACCGCCGTAGGCGTCCTCGCTCATCTCGGGCCGGACGACGCCGTTGGTGCCGGACATCGGCCGCACCATGTCGCCATCGCGCGGGGTGTGAACCTCAAGCGCATGGCCGCGGAGCTCTTCGGCAAGAAGACCGGTCTTTCGGGCGGCCGCGGCGGCCACATGCACCTGTATGACAATGGTGTCAACTTCTTCTGCAGCGGCATCATCGCCGAAGGTATGGGCCCCGGTGCCGGTATCGCGCTGGCGCGCAAGATGCAGAAGAAGCCCGGCATCGCAGTGGCGTACAACGGCGACGGTGCGGTGAACCAGGGCGCCTTTCACGAAGTAATGAACATGGCTGCACTGTGGAAGCTGCCGTTTGTCTGTGTGATCGAGGACAACAAGTACGCGGTGTCGGTGACTACCGAGGAGTCGACCGTCGTTCCTGCGTGGCAGCGCGCGGCGGCTTATAACTGTCCCGGCGAGTACGTCAAAGGTAACGATCCCGATCTGATCTTCGCGGCCGCGGCCCGCGCCGTGCAACATGCGCGCGACGGCAAGGGCCCCGCCATTCTCGAGATCGAGACCGAGCGCCTGCACGGACATTTCATCGGCGATTCGGCCGGCTACCGTTCCAAGGAAGAAGTCGCCGGACAGAAGGATCCGATTCCGCTCTACCGCAAGCGATTGTTGGATGAGAAGGTGCTTTCGAGTGCCGACATGGAGTCGCTCGAGGCGCGGGTGAAGCAGGAAGTCGCCGAGGCCATTCAGTTCGGCCGCGACAGTGAGTATCCGGCGCCCAACGAGGCGCTCGAGCGGGTCTTTGCGTAAGAGGGTTATGACATGGCACAACAGGCACCCAGCACCGGCGGCTCGGCACGCACCCTCACCATGGCTCGCGCGGGTCGCGAAGCCGTTATCGCGGAGATGCGCAAGGATCCCAACATCTTCGTCATTGGCGAGGATGTCGCGAAGTTAGGCGGCGTGTTCGGCACCACCGTCGGCATGGCGGAGGAGTTCGGCGCGCATCGCGTGATCGATACCCCGATCTCGGAGACCGGCTTCATCGGGATCGCCACCGGCGCGGCCATGGCAGGCATGCGTCCGATCGTGGAAATCGCTTTTGTCGATTTTATCGGTGTCTGTTTCAACGCTATTTTCAACTTCGCCGCCAAGACCCACTACATGTCGGGCGGCCAGTTCAAAGTCCCCATGACCATGATGATCGGCTACGGGGGTGGCTATAACGATGCGGCGCAGCATTCTCAGTGCCTGATTGGAACGCTGGCTCACGTGCCGGGCATCCGCATCGTGACGCCCGCTGACGCGCATGACGCCAAGGGCCTGATGCATTCCTGCCTGCGCGATGACAATCTGACCATCTGGATGGTGCACAAGGCCATCTGGGGACTGGGTTGGCTGGGCACCGCCATCAAGACGGCCATGGCCACGGTACCGGAGGAGGAATACACGATTCCTTTCGGTAAGGCGCGCATCTGGCGCGAGGGCACCGACGTGACGCTCGTCGGGTACGGCATTACCGTTCACCACGCGCTGCAGGCGGCTGAAAAACTCGCCGCCGACGGAGTTTCCGCGGAAGTGCTCGATCTGCGTACTATCGTGCCGATGGATCGGGAAGCGATCATGAAATCCGTGACGAAGACGGGCCGCGTGGTCGTCGCGGACGAGGACTACATGAACTGCGGAGTGACCGCGGAAGTGTTGGCGACGATCGCGGAACGCAATCCGCGGGTTCTCAAGGCGCCCGCTGTGCGTGTGGCGAATCCGGACATTCCGGTGCCGTTCTCGCGGCCGATGGAAAACTTCGCGCTCCCCGACGCCGACAAGATCGTGGCGGCCGCGAAAGCCACGCTCAAGTCATAACACACTTTTGTAACTTCTGACACCGGATCGCTTTGCCCCATGATTGATATCACTGTTCCGGAAGATCTTTGGGATACGGAAGACGAAGGCGTTATTTTCTCGTGGGTCTATGCGGATGGCGCGCTGGTGCAGCAGGGCAGGCTGGTCGCGGAACTGACGGTTGAAAAGGCGCAACTGGAGCTGAACGCTCCGGCAAGCGGGCGCCTGACGATTCTCGCGCCGGCGGAAACGGTGGTGCGCAAGGGCACTGTCATCGGCAGGATCGACCCCGTGTAGGCGCGGCGTCGGGCCGCGTAAGGTTCCCGGGGGCGTTTCCCAAGCTTCGGCCCCCGACCTCCGCCCCAACTCCCGGATTTGACACACAATCGAGTTTGGGCCTCGAGGCCAGTGGTAAATCGCGCGCTGAGTGCGTAACACTGCGCATCCGGACCACTGACTACAAGGATGTGTGTCGTGAAGCCGTTTGATGTTGCGGAAGCCTTCATTGAGCAACACGTGCGCAGTGTGTCCCTGCCCGAGTTGCGCAAGGCTTTCGAGAAAAGTCTGCAGGACCTGGGCATCCGTCACTTCGCTTGTCTGCCGCACGTGGATCCGTTGAATCCACGCAACGCCGGCATGGTGTTTCAAACCTATCCGGGCGACTGGGTGCGCGACTTCAGCGAAAGCGGGCGCTATCGCATAGATCCGGTGTTTCGTTACGCGGACGAGAGGATGGTACCGTTCTTCTGGGACGACCCCGAATTTCGCGCCGTGTTGACGCCGCCACAAGTGGAGATTCTCACCGAGGCCGAGGGTCGCGGGTTGGGTCACGGCTACACCGTTCCCATTCACCCGCCCGGAGGCCAGATGGCATCGTGCTCCGTGGTGCCGGACTCGAGCGGTATCGATCGGGGCGCCTACCAGGCCATTTTCACCATGGCCTGCTTCATGTTTGACGCGATGTTGCATAGCAACGCGCCGGCCGGGTGCAGCGAAACGCGCGTCATGCAGTTCAGCGAGCGGGAGCGGCAGTGCCTGGAACTGGCGGCGCAGGGCAAGGACGACTGGTCGATCGGCTCGTTGTTGAGAATCAGCGAGCGCACCGCCCACAATCACATCGAGCGGGCCAAGCGGCGACTGGGTGTTTGTACCCGTGTGCAGGTCATCGTGCACGCCCTGAGCGACGGCCAGATTTCGTTCGGGGATGTCATCAAAGCGGAAACGCAGCGCGACCCGCCGCTGCGGGAACTTCGCAAGAAAACCAACTAACGCGACCCGCGCGCGAAATGCGCGCCAGCGCTCCCTTCGGGCAGCGCTACCGGTGCCCGCTGCGCGTTGCCGGTGCAGCGTTTTGCGCGGGTGATTCGTGTGCGGGGACGTTGGTCTGATCAGCCCCATTTACCGCGAATTCGTTTTATCCCAGCCTTGAGCCAAAGGAGTTTTCAACAACAGTGCGGAGCTCACGGAACATGGTGTTTATAGTCAACGCGGAGAATCGCCATTGGTTCGAGCGCGATCTGTTGGAGATGCATCAACAGCGCAGGCGCGTGTTTGTCGAAGGACTCGGCTGGCCATTGCCACTCGACGGCGCGATGGAGCTGGATCAATATGACGGCGAGGATGTCATCTATCTTCTCGTCAAGGACGATCCGGACGCGCGCCTGCGCGCCTCGGTGCGACTGTTGCGGACCGATCGGCCACATCCGCTCCTGGACCTGTTCCACGGGCTGTGTGACAACGGCGTGCCGCAGGGAGCGGATGTCTGGGAAATCTCACGCTTCTGTACGAATCCCGGCCTCACCAGCCGCCGCGACCGGCTGGCGCTGTTGTGGGAAATAATCTGCGGTTCGCTGGAGACGGCGTTGCTGTTCGACATCGAGCGGCTCACGTTCGTCGCCAACAGGGCATTGCGGCCGCTGGCGCTGAATTGCGGCTGGGAGGCGCTGTCGCTGGGCTCGACACAGCCCGACCGTCACGACGAGGTTACCGCGATTGTCGCCGCCGTGACTCGCAGCGGGTTGCGTCGGGTCAGGGAACGGTTTGGTATCCCCGGACCGGTCATCCGGTTCTTTCCGGCAGCGATGGCAGCGCCGGTGCGGGTGGCGGCGTGAACGCGGGCGCATGCTACCAGGTGCGCTCGGCGGACGCGCCGACGACGCTGGATCTGCTGCGGTCTCAGGGGTATGTGATTCTCGAGGATCTGGTCGAGCCTACGACCATCGACAGTGTTTGTCGTGAGCTCGAGCCGTGGATCGTGGCGACCCCCTATTGCGAGGGGGATTTCTACGGTTGGAACACAACGCGGCTGGGTGCCGTGTTGATGAAGTCCCCGGCATCGCATGCGCTGGTCGCGCACCCGTTGATACTCGCCATCATGGACGAGGTGTTGGGCCCGCACTGCGACTGGTACCAGCTCAACCTTTCCCAGGCGGTCCGCATTCATCCGGGGGAACGGCAACAGGTTCCCCACCGTGACGAGGAGATGTGGCCGTGCGCGAAGAGCGGGGTGGAGTACCTGGTCAACGTGATGTGGACACTGAGCGACTTCACCGAAAAAAACGGTGCCACCTGTGTGTGGCCACGAAGCCAGTTCAACGCGCTCAACCGTAATCTGGATTTCGACGCCCGGGTCGTGGCGGAGGCGCCGCGGGGCTCGGCGATCGTCTACCTGGGCTCAGTCACCCACTGCGCCGGCGCGAATCACAGTGACCGACCGCGCACGGGTCTGATCTTCAGCTATTGCCTGGGGTGGCTGAAACAATACGAGAACGCGTATCTCACCTACCCACCGGAGGTGGCGCGTCATTTTCCGAAGCAGCTTCGAGAGCTCCTCGGTTACCGCATCCATCGTCCCAACCTCGGAGGTTATGAGGGGCAGGACCCCGCGGTCCTGTTCGAGGGACGCTCTCATACCCTGGCGGCGGTCGATGCGATCTCGGCCGCCACGGCCGCGGAACTGAGGCATTTTTACGAGAGTGCGTGAACAAAGGCGGTAAAGGATGACTCGCCCCAAAAAGCAGCATCGGCCCGGAGGTATTCACTACGTCGTTCTGTTCGGGAATGGCGGCCAGGAAATCTTCCAGGACGACGCGGATAGACAGTATTTCAGCGAATTGCTGGCCGTGGCGCGGGCGCGCTGTAACGCTGAGATCTTCGCGTTTTGCCTGACTCGCCGCGACGCACGGCTCGTGGTGAGGGTGTCGGACGTTCCTGTCGGGCGCCTGGTACAGCGGGTGGCTACGCAATACTCACGGAACAATCACGCGAAGTACGCCACGGCAGGGTACCTGTTCCAACATCCGTACCGCGCATACCTGTTGGAGGGTACGACACACCTGCTGGAGATTGTACGCCACGTGCATCTGGCACCCTTGGAGATGGGCGTGACTGCCGACCTTGACGGTTATCGCTGGTGCAGTCACCGCGCGTATGTCGGGCTGGAATCGCTCGATTGGTTGAATCAGGGACCGATGCTCGAGCTGTTGGCGGGGGAAGCAATCGGGGGTGGAGGGGCGCAAACTTATCAACAATTCATGAGCGCCCGTCGCGAACCGCTGGCGGCCGTGGAGGCACCGCCGGGTTCCGCCCCGGACGACTCACCTCCGCGAAGCCAACTTCCCTCCGACGATCACTTCTTCAGCTGGCTGCGCCGCCACGCCGGCAAGCCGCCTGCAACCGTCACCGTCGACCAGGTGATTCAGGCGGTCGCCAAAAAAATGGGTGTCGATCGGAAACGGTTGCTGTCTACTTCCCGGGAGCGGCGCCTGACATTGACGCGGGCGCTCATCGGGTGGCACGTGACCAAGAATCAGATCGCCACCCTGACAGAGGTGTCGCGTCAACTCGGTCGCGATCCATCGAGTGTCTATACCGCGTACGCACGCTATCGGGCGTGGCGGCCCCAGCTCTTCCGGGACTCGCTCGCGACCATCCTGCAGTACCTGGAGCCCGACGACCCTGCGCGGGATGCGTCGGCCGTCAAGAAGCACTGATCCAGGGATAGCTGTCGAGATCGAGGTTCCCGCCGCTGAGCACGATGCCGACCTTCTGCCCTTTTACGGGCAGTTTTTCGGCGGCGACGGCGGCGTAGGGCACCGCCCCGGAGGGCTCGACAATGAGCTTCATCACTTCCCAGATCCTGCGCATGCCGCCGATGATGGCGTCTTCCGGAACGGTGACGATGTCGTCGACATAGCGGCGGATTTCGGCAAAGGGCTTCTCTCCCAGGGAGGTGCGGAGCCCGTCGGCGATGGTCTTGGGATTGATCATCGGCACGATGTGCCCGCTTTTGAAGGAGCGGGACGCGTCATCGGCGCCAGCAGGCTCTACTCCGATCACCCGCACAGCCGGCCTCAGGGTCTTGGTCGCCACCGCGATGCCGCTCAACTGGCCGCCGCCACCCACGGGGCACAGGATCATATCGAGATCCGGATGATCCTCCAGGAGCTCAACCGCCGTGGTGCCTTGTCCTGCCATCACGTGCAGATCGTTGTAGGGATGCACGAGTGTGGCGCCCGTCTCCGCGATCACACGCGCGACAGTACTCTCGCGAGCTTCCAACGTCGGCTCACAAAATATGATCTTCCCGCCATAGCGGCTGACCGAAGCCTGCTTCGCCTTCGGCGCGTTGGTCGGCATGACGATGTGCGCGGTGATTCCGCGCAGTCTCGCGGCCCGTGCGAGGGCCGCGGCGTGATTACCGGAGGAGTGTGTAGCCACGCCATGGCGGGCTTCGGCCTCGGAAAGTGCGAAGACGGCGTTCGTGGCACCGCGTGCCTTGAACGCGCCGACTTTCTGCAGGTTCTCGCACTTGAAGAAGAGTCGCGCGCCCGCGAGTGAGTCGAGGGTCTCACTGGTCATCACCGGCGTACGGTGGACCTTACCTTCGATGCGTGCACGGGCTTCCTGAATGAGGTCCCACGTGAGACCCGCAGTGTCACTATTCATCCAAAAATCATAGCACGCGTGCCGAAACGGGCGCTGCGTGCCGCCCGTAGCTCAAGGTGGGCCGGACGGTCCGCGCTTCAACTGGATCACCTGGGTTCCGAGGTTGGCGTCACCCACAGGAACAGCGGAAATTCTGAACAAAGCATTGAGTTCGACAATGAACTCATCGACGTTGGTGCTGCTGAACGCGCCACCCAGGTGGATTTGCGCCAGCGTTGGATCGCTTATTTCGAGTTTCCGGCGGTTATAGCGGTTGAACTCCTCGATGGTCTCCGCGAGGGTGGCGTCTTCGAAAATGAGTTGTCCGTTGACCCAGGCTAGATGGTGCTCGATCTGCTCCTGGGTGACGGCTTTGCGTTCCACATCGAATTCGGCCGAGCCGCCGCCCCCGGTGCTCACATGGGCTTCTTCTTGGGCGGACACGGGAACGGGTGGCGGAGTCCGCTCGAAATCGGATGCGCCCACGTCGGTCCAGGCCACCGCGTTGGGATTGAGGATGAGAGGCGCCGGGCCCTGGTACGCGAAGATCTTCACCCGGCCTTCGACGACGGATACCTTGGTACCGTGCTGTCCGCGATAGACGCTGAACTCCGTCCCTACCGCCTCGACGACAGTGGGTCCGACATGCACCCTGAAAGGACGGTCGGCATCGTGTGCTACGGCGAAGAGCGCCTCGCCACTCAGCAAGTCGATGTCGCGCGCGTGAGGCGTCAGCCAGACTCGCATGCGCGATCGAGTATTCATGGTGACGGTCGAGCCGTCGTCGAGATGAATAACCCGACGCTCGCCGACGCCACTGACGTAGTCGCTGGGAGCTAGGTCGGCCAGAAATAGGGACACGGAGGCAACTACGACTAGCGCGAAGGTGACGATACGCGCCGTAGGCCAGTGCCAGCGAGGTGGTGGCGGCGGCGGTGGAGGAAGTGGCGCCCCCGGAGGCGGCCGGGCCATCCGATCCGGAAAATAACTGTGAAATTCAACTACGTTGTGAGGAAGTTGCCTGCTGGTGGGAACGAGTGCTTCCAGTTGCGCACGTTGTGACTTGCTGAGCCACGTGAGCTCGAGCGTCAATGCCACGGAGTACGGCGCTTCCTCGACCTGCTGCCCGCGGACCTGGCGCCAGGAGTGTGTTTTATGCTGCAGTGCACTTAGCAGGGTTGTGACCGCTCTGAGCCATGGAGCCCGTGAAGTCGTACCTGGCGTTCCTCCCCTTGATGGGCCCATGGTCACTGGCTTCCTTCTGTCCTGAAGTCCTTCTATCGACGTCGTGTTGCGACGCAATAGACATGTCACTCACAGCTGTTGAATTTGCGCCTCCGCGTGCATGTGTTCCCAAAGTCGCGCGATGGGCGTTTCTGTTTTATGGGTTATGTCGGCTCAAAGTTTGAATAATCGGACTTTGTACTTAAGACAGCGCACTACGTTTTGTTTGACGTGGACCAAAGACCTAGATTGTTCTGCATAGGAGAACTAAGGCCAAAATGAGGCGCGCGATGGCTCGGGCGGCGGCTCGGGCGCGTGCTGATCGCGCGCATGATGCGATGCGGAACGCGCGGCGCCGACGCCTGGTACTTGTTAGTGGCAGCAATCAAACATTCAACGCCAGTTGGAAAGTAATTCGCTGCGCGCCGCTGGAATCAAACACCGCGGGGCCCGGCTGGTTGGATTGCGGCGCGTCCATGGGCGGGAGCCCATGCCGGGGGCGGCTCTGGCGCCCGGCGCGGATGAGAGCGGTAACACGATGCCGCGGACCGGCTGTTGCCGGATGAGCTGGCGGTGGTGGCTTGCCGGGCTGGGAGTTCCAGGCGCGCCAAGGCCTTAGGCGCGGAAACCGGTGTCAGCCTCAAGCCTGTCCCGTGCGCCTCCGGAGTGTCTCGCCCACGCAACGGTGTATGTTGGAGGAGTTGATGGCATAACGGCGATGTGTTCGGTAAAGTAGTTGTAACAATCCGAGTTCTGCTGGAGAATTCGTCGGTCAGTGGATTGAGGGGGGTGTCAGGTCGGGCCCTCGGGCCCGGTCTGGCATTTATGACGCGCTGTGGCGCGGGGCATACGGGGTTCGCGGGAGACCGCGAGCCCCGTTAGCCTGTAGACCCCGCCAGCCTGTGGGTCAGAGGGCGGAGCGCGAGGCCATCCGCCCGCGGTGCTGTTCCAGGTCGAGCTTTGCCAGGGCGGCATTGACGTCGACCGAGGCGCTTGCTGCGGCGCCGTTCGTCCCCGCGGTCTCCTTCAAAAGCGACACGATCGAGCTCGTGCTCAGCCTGTTTCCCGTCGAGGACTGCAGGAGAGCGATCACGCCCGTCAATTCCGCGGCTGCCACGGAAGTCCCTGATTCGAAGTCGTACTGACCTTCGGGGCGCAGCGTCAGGATATGGGTGGCGGGTATCGAGAAGGCGTCGGAGCGCAGCGAGCGTTGTGTTCCCTGTGCCGCGATCACGCCTGGAATTCCAGTTGGAAATGCATCAGCCGGCTCGGCTGCCGCGCCCACGAAAGTCACGCCACGCTTCATAGCAGCCTGGATGAGGGACGACAGGAGCGGATCCGAGGGTCCGGCGATGCTCATGTTGATGAGTTGGCTCCCGGAATCGAGCGCGGCGGCAAGTGCCTTGGCGAGCGTGAAGGTGTTGCACACGGCGTCGTCACTGTCCGGTTGTAATTGCCAGCAGGCCTCGAAGACCTCCAGCTGCGCCAGGGGCGCAATCCCAACGATACCGATGTGGTTATTCGCGACGGCGGCAATGAGTCCCGCCATCGCCGTGCCGTGGCGGTAAGAGGCCGCCGTTGTGGCCCGCATATCGACGAACGACCTCGCATGGGCGATGCGCCCGCGCAGATCGGGGTGCCGTGCATCGACACCCGTGTCGATCAGGGCAATGCGTACGCCCGCACCCTGCGAATGCTCATGGGCGGCCGCAATTCCCAGCGCGGGCAGATTGGTCTGGAGATCGTACAGTGGGTCGTTGTAGGAGGCGCCGGGCTGCTTCGTGTCCGAAAGCGTATGGAACTCCGACAGGGGCTCCGCGAGGGCGACATTGGAGTCCTTCGACAGGGCCTCGACGACCGACTTCACGGAGCGGTCGTCAGGGATCTCGTAGACCACACAATGAATCGCGAGTGAGCGGATCGGCCAGTTGGCTATCTCACGCAGTGAGTATTTGCTGGCGACGTGCTTCGCCTGGCTGTGCGCGCTCTGTGCAAGCAGGTAGCCGTCGCCGGTATAGCGCCGTCCAGTGCCTCCCGCGGGGCCGGGCGACTGTCGCGGCTCGTTCGCGAATGTGACGACGACCCGCGCGTGCCGAGCCTCACCCGGAGCCGAGGCGGTCGCGAGCGGCGGCGCTGCAACGCTATTTTCGGTACCCGCGCTGACAATCACCAGGCTCAGGAGGCAGGCGTGCACAATGGCGCGCATTACGGCTATCGCCCTCGAGCTGTCGATTCTTGCGTGTCGCCGGACGTTTTGTCCGTCGCGATAGGCTCAACCCAACGGACGCGCGGATCGGCATGCAAACGTGCCGACAACACACGCAGTTCCTCGCTCACACGCTCCGGAGTGGCCGTGCCATGGGCGAGGCTGTCGGGTGTGACTCCAAAGATTCCGCTGCTGTCGGGCCCCTCGACGACGCGGGCGCCGCTCGAACGCAAAGCCGTTTCCGCTTCGCCAACAGTGACCGAACGGTCGAAGGAAATGTGCACGACGTTAACGGTCGCGTGAGTTACATCCGTGTGCGTTTTGTAGAGAGGCTGCGAGGATCGATAGACGGTGGTAACAATGCCGCCGAGACCGATCGCGAGGATGAAGCTCGCCGCCCACGCGAGTCCGGGCGGACGCCATGTAGACAGGGAGATGGGTCTGTCGGCCTGCCGGCGGATCGATGCAACGGGCGCCTTGTCACGCTCAGTAGTTTTCCGGGCGGGAGCTGCGGTTCCGTCAATGCGATCCATGAGCTTGCGGAAAGACGGCCCCGGAGCGTAGGTCACGCGATCGGGCTCCGTCAGAGCGTTGCAGAGGAGGCGTTGGAAAGCGAGCTCCTCGCGGCAGGCGGCGCAGGCTCGAACATGCGGCTCGATCTGGTCTCGCTCCGCCTGGGACAACCGCCCGTTCGCGAGCCAAGGCAGTGATCGCCAGGCTTCTTCGTGCCGTGCGGAATCGTCGGACGCAATCATGACTTACCCTTTACCTCCGAGCTCGACCGGCCGCCATTTTCCTTGGGCGTCATGCCTCCCAGCGCCGGAAGCAACTTCTGCAGCTTCGCGCGCGCGTGGAAAAGCCTCGTTTTCACCGTGTTCACCGGACAGCTCATAATTGTCGAAATTTCCTCGCACGAATATCCGAGCTCATAGCACAATTCGACCGCAAGTCTCTGCTCGACCGGGAGTTGCACCAGGGCCTGCACGAGCCAATCGCGCAGCTCCTCGGTCCGCAGTGATTCGTCGCTGGTAAGTGGGGGAAGGGGGGCATCCGGGTTCTCGATGGCGAGGATGCGAGATGAAGACCGGAACGCGTTTCTCGCTTTTCGGTACGCAATCCCCAGAATCCAGGTCGATGGTTGCGACTCGCCCCTGAAATCGCCCGCCTTGCGCCAGACTATGTAGAACGTGTCGTTGATGACCTCTTCGGCAACGTCGTAGCGCTTCGTGAGGCGGGTCAGGAACCGGGCCAGGCGGCGATGATAGAGCCCGTACAATTCTTCGAAGGCCTTGCGGTCGCCTTGTGCAATGCTTGAGATAAGCTCGACTTCCCGGGCGGTCGACGAGCCGTTGCGGTAGTTCGGCTCCGGGGTGTGCGGATCGATGTATGGGGTGCCTTTCATTCCGATTTCCTTTACCGGTAAGTGGCGCGGGAACGCGGCAAGGTTCAACGTCCTTCGGTCAAAAGCTCCAGCTGAGCGTCCCGGCAAAGCGGTTGTTGACGTAGGGATAGGGGAAAAGCTTCTCGGCCCGGTCCTGGGTCAGAAAGTAGCCGACGTCGATGCGCCAGCGATGCCACTCAAAGGCCAGGCCCAGATTGCCGTAGGCGTACCCAATAGTGGGGCTGTCAATCGACGCCGAATTCGAGCCGGAAAACAGGTAGTAGCCGGCTCCGGCGGTGGCGTAGAAACCGTTGAAGAGATGCCACTGTCCCGAGGTTTCGGCGTCGTAGGCGGGGTAACGGGCGGCGCGGCGGCTGGAGCCCCAGTACCGAACCGCGTTTGGGATCCCGGACACCGAGAACGTCCACGCATCCAGATAGGACACGGAGGCTGAGAACTCCTGGTAATCGCTCGAATAATATTGATGGCCGGCGACGTACGAGTAGTTCGTGGCCGTCAGGCTCGTGTTCCAGGCGCTGCCCAGGTCAAAGCGCTGACCTATGTATTCGTCGACTTTGTAGGCCGCGAAGGGCCTGAATCTATCGTCGAGGGTGGACGTCCATACGCCGGCAAAAGTGCCGGTGGCGAGGCTTGCATGCAGGTCGAGCTGTAGGGCGCCCTTGTTGTCCGTTTCCGAGAAGCCCCGGTAGATGTAGTCGGTCGTGGCGGCCACGTTGCCGCCGAACGAGACGGCCCGGGCGGATGGGGCGTGAACGAGGAACAGTCCGATCCAGGCATAGAAAAGTCCGGCGTAAATTGGAGGAGCGCGACGCGACTGGACCACTATGCCCTCGGAGCGGGTACGAAGATTCGTACTGCCTTGCGGTAATCTACGGAATTGTAAGGCTATTCGGCATTGGACTGTGTTCCTGGTGCCGTTTGCAGACATCCTGGAGCACGGTCCGGCTCATTGCTGCGGACGGTTGGGGAACGGACCGCGCCATCCTGCGGTTGACGCGCGCTGTCGGCAAGCAGGAAAAATCAGCTCGCCGCAGACATTTGGGCGTTCCCTAGGGGGAGAAGACCCGGTCAGGAGGCTGTGTATTGCAGGGGGAAGCCCCGTGACACTGGGTATCTAGGCGGGAGTGGAACGGCGGCGGTAATCGCTCGGGGTTGATTGATAGCGTTCGCGAAAGACGCGACCGAAGTGGGACGCGTTGTTGAAACCGTGGAGGAACG
>DATBCZ010000307.1:0-7669 GCA_036270175.1 Steroidobacteraceae bacterium
GGGTGCGCTCGTGCGCCATTTCGCTTTGACCTTTTCGAAAAAATTGAGGCAGGTTGCGGGAAAACGGTTCTGGCGCGGGCAAGCCCGGCGCCACCGGTCGCGGCCGGTCAGGTTCGACGCCGTGAGGCGCCGTACCCTAGCTCACCAGTTTACCCCGGAGGGAGCACCCGCGGCAATTTTGCCGAAGGCGGAAGTGCTGATTCCAAAAGGCTTTTTGTCACAAGGACAGTTGCCCGTGACCCCCAGCGGGGCCGGTGGGACGTCCCAGCGGGGCTAGAGCCTCAGACGGAGAAGCTTTCCCCGCAGCCGCACTCGCCTTTGACGTTCGGGTTACGGAAGCGAAACGCCTCGTTCAATCCCTGCTTGATGAAGTCCACGATCGTGCCGTCGAGCACGCCGAGGCTTCCAGGGTCTACGAAGACCTTCACGCCATGATCCTCGAACATCACATCTTTGGGATCGGCCTGGTCCGCGTAGTTAATGACGTACGCGAACCCCGAGCAGCCCGTCTTACGCACGGCGAGCCGCAGACCGACACCATGCCCACGCGTGGACAGGAACGTCTTGACGCGATTTGCAGCGGATTCAGTCAGTGAAATTGCCATAATTCCCATTCTACGCGCACTGGCTCGAAGCACCCTAGTTCCGAGAGCTATGAGCTATGCATCTACGATCTATGCGCCCCTGGATGCGCTCCTGGGCCAGCGCGCAAAGCAAGCCAGCAGCGCATCTTCGACCACTAGAAGCCGGCCTAGCCTCTCGACAGGGACCGAGAGCTCCTCGGCCCACAGGGCCGGCGTTCCGGGCGGACCGTCATCCCGCGTCCGGCCAGGAAGCCGCCGGGTCAGCCAATCCACCACAGCCAGAGTATGGGGGCAGCCGTACGCCTTAAAACGTGCGGCTTTCACAATGCCGGACCCGGCGGTGAGGTGGAAGCGGACCCAGGTCTCTTGGGAGGGGCCGCCGGCCTCGCCGGTGAGGGTGAGGGGATCGGTACTGGCGTTATCGCCGACGTCTTCTGACGCTGGGGACAGCGCCCGCAGGCGCGTGACCTCGCGTTTCACCGCCTCGATAGCGAAATCGACGTCGGCGACCTTGGTGTAGCGCCCTACCGTGAGACGAAGGGAGCTCTGCGCCAATTGCGTGTCGCGGCCCAGGGCGCGGAGGACGTACGAGGGCTCCCCCGACGCAGAGTTGCAGGCCGAGCCTGTCGAAACCGCCAGGTCGGTTAGCCCGGTCACCAGGCTCTCGCCTTCGACACCCTCGAACGAGACATTCAGAATGCCGGGGATTCGGGCGGATCCCGCTCCGTTGAGGTGTGTGCCGCCCAGACCCTCCAGACCGTTCCAAAGGCGCTCGCGCAAGGCGGTCAGCCGCGGCGGTTCTTCACCGACCAACCTAGCAGCCATCTCGCAGGCAACCCCGAGGCCGACAATCTGATGCGTAGCCAGTGTGCCGGGGCGCAGGCCCTTCTCCTGCCCGCCTCCGAACGACACCGGCTGCAGCAACGGACGAGATGCGCGGCGGGTGTATAGAGCGCCAACACCTTTCGGCCCGTAGATCTTGTGAGCGGTGAAGGACAAGAAGTCGACCGGCAGGTTTCGCACGTCTACCGGTATCTTGCCTACCGCCTGCGCCGCGTCCGTGTGAAATGCCACGCCCCGATCGCGGCACAGCGCTCCGATCGCACCGACGTCTTGCATCACGCCGATCTCATTGTTCACGTACATGATCGACACGAGCACGGTGTCGGGGCGAAGCGCGGCACGCACGATTTCCGGGTCGATACGTCCTTGTCGATCGGGCGTCAGGTAAGTGACGGTGAAACCCTCGCGCTCGAGGCGCTTGCAGGGGTCGAGGACTGCCTTGTGCTCGATACGTGTCGTGACGATATGACGGCCGCGATCGGCGTTCGCACGCGCCACGCCAAGAACTGCAAGGTTATTCGACTCGGTGGCGCCCGACGTGAAAGTGATCTCGTCCGGCTCCGCGCCGAGAAGCGCAGCGACTTGCGCTCGCGCGGTCTCAACTCGTGCGGCAGCCCGCCGGCCGAAAACATGTGTGGACGACGCGTTACCGAAATCGCCACTCTCAGTCAGGCACGCGGCCATCTCGGTGGCAACAGCGGGGTCGACAGGTGTTGTCGCGGCGTAGTCAAGATAGACGGCGCGGACGGCTGTCACTCGCCCTCCTTGACGCGCTTCACCACTTCAACTTGCGGCGCCCCGTCGGGGCTGCCGACACGCGGCGCGACTCCGGCGTGACGGCGCCGATTCTGCACCGCCGTCAGAATCCCACGCAGGATGTTGACCTCATTCTTGTCGAGCTCCGCACGCTGCAAAAAGCGACGAATGCGCCCCATGAGGTTGGTGCCACTCTGCGTACGGTCGCGAAAATCGATCTCTTCCAGCACCTGCGCCAGATGGACATACATACGCTCCATATCCTCCGGTGCCGCCATCGGCGCAGCCCCGGGCGCGGTTTCCACCGTCACGCCACGAGCGCGGAAGATCTCGTAGGTCACGAGTTGTACGGCCATGGCGAGATTGAGCGACAGATAAGCCTCGTTCGCGGGGATCCGGATGAGGATGTGGGCAGCCTCGAGGTCTTCGTTCGTCAGGCCCGTACGCTCCGCGCCGAACAGCACCGCTGCGGGCGAACGCCGCGACTCCACTACGAGCCGCTCTGCGGCATCTCGCACGTCGGCCACACGGAAATACTGATCACGGTCGCGCGAGGTCGTGGCAGCCACGAATCCACAGCCGGCCAGCGCCTCACGGACGGAGTCCACGACTCGCGCGTTCGCAAGCACATCGTCAGCACCGGACGCGCGCGCGATCGCATCGCTATGCGGGAATAGCTTGGGTTTTACGAGCACGAGCTGATCGAGAGCCATGTTTTTCATGGCCCGCGCCACGGCGCCAATGTTGCCGGGGTGGGAAGGCTCGACGAGCACGATGCGAATGTCGGTGGAGATCATCTGATACGCTTGAACATCGGTGAAAGGCCCGGGCCGCGCAAAGCGGCGGCCTTTTTCTCACTGGAGTCTATTTCTCGTGCATGCGCTTCTCAATATCGCTGTCAAGGCCGCACGCCGCGCCGGCGAGGTCATTGTCCGGAATCTGAACCGTCTCGAATCGCTCACCGTCACGTCCAAGGGACGTAACGACTTCGTGAGCGAGGTTGATACCCAGGCGGAGGCGGAGATCATTGCCATCATCCGCAAGCACTATCCGAACCACGCTTTTCTTGCGGAAGAAAGCGGAGCCACCGGCGATAACGAAACCGTGTGGATCATCGACCCTCTCGATGGGACGACGAACTTCCTTCACGAGTTCCCCGTGTTCGCAGTCTCGATTGCTTGCCAGCAGAAAGGCCGTCTGGAACACGCCGTAGTATACGACCCCATGCGCCAGGAGATCTTCTCCGCCTCACGCGGCGGCGGCGCACACCTCGACAACCGGCGTATACGCGTGAGTAAACAGCGCGGCCTCGAAGGCGCCCTAATCGCGACCGGTTTTCCATATCGCGCCAATACACGCTATATCGATGCCTATCTCGCCATGCTGAAGGTCGCGATGGAGAGCACCGCGGGCGTACGCCGTCCGGGCGCCGCGGCGCTCGATCTGGCGTATGTCGCGGCCGGCCGCGTCGATGCGTTCTGGGAAATCGGGCTCTCGCCTTGGGATACCGCGGCGGGCACACTCCTCATCCAGGAGGCCGGCGGCCGCATCGGCACGCTCGGCGGCGCGGAATACCGACAGGAAGGCCACGTCCTCGCCGGCACGCCGAAGGTCTACGCGGCACTGCTCGAAGCCTTCGCGCCGCACGTTCCCCCCGAGATGCGCGCGAGTTGACTGATTTTCAACTCCGCCCGTAGCTCGCTTTCCAACTGCTGCTTGCTGTAGAGTCCGCGCAAATTCGGGGGTGATATGCCGAACCAGCTTTTCGCGACCAAGTCCATTGACGAGCTGCAAGAGCAGGAGTCAAAGGGCAACCAACTGAACCGCGCCTTGTCCGCCACTTCCCTGACTCTGCTCGGGATCGGCGGCATCATCGGGACCGGTATTTTTGTGCTGACGGGCACGGCCGCGGCGAATCACGCCGGTCCGGCGCTTGCCCTGTCCTTTATCATCGCCGGCATCGGGTGCACCCTGGCGGGGCTGTGCTACGCCGAGTTCGCCGCCATGATCCCCGTGTCGGGCAGCGCATACTCCTACTCCTACGCCACCCTGGGCGAGGGCATCGCGTGGTTCATCGGCTGGAACCTCATTCTCGAGTATCTGTTTGCGGTTGCGACGGTCTCGACCGGATGGTCGGGTTATGTCTTGAGCCTGCTAGAGCAATTCAACATCCATCTGCCCGCCGCCTTCACGCACGCGCCCTTCGACCAGGGCACCGGGTCTTTCAGTATCGTGAGTACCGGGGCCGTCATCAATCTGCCGGCGATGGCGATCGTCGCGGCCATCGCCACCATCTGTTACATCGGGATCAAACAGTCGGCCACGTTCAATTCCTTCATCGTGGCGATCAAGGTCACGGTGGTCATATTGTTCATCATTCTGGGTGTGAGTTACATCAACACGGACAACTGGCACCCCTTCATCCCGCCCAACACCGGCGAGTTCGGCCACTTCGGCTGGAGCGGGGTGATGGCGGCTTCCGGTGTCATTTTCTTCGCCTACATCGGCTTCGATGCGATCTCCACGGCCGCCCAGGAAACGCGTAACCCGCAGCGCGACATGCCGATCGGCATCCTGGCCAGCCTGGTCATCTGCACCCTGTTGTATGTGATCGTGGCAACGGTGCTGACCGGGATGGTGAGCTACAAGGACCTCGACGTGGCGGCCCCTGTGGCGCTCGCTCTCGACAAATACCCGGCGTTGAATTGGCTGGGACTGCCCGTGAAGCTGGGGGCGATCGCGGGAATGACCTCGGTCATGCTCGTGATGACACTGGCGCAGGCGCGGATCTTCTTCGCGATGGCCCGCGACGGCCTGTTGCCGCCTTGGTTTTCGCGCGTCCACCCGAAGTTCAAAACGCCCTCCACCGGCACGGCGGTCACGGGCATCACGGCGGCTATCATCGGCGGCCTTTTCCCGGTGCGCATCCTCGGCGAGCTGGTGTCGATCGGGACGCTGATGGCGTTCGTTACTGTGTGCATCGGCGTCCTGGTGCTGCGTCACACGCGTCCGGACCTGCCGCGCCCATTCCGGGCTCCGTGGCCCTACGCCACCTGCATTCTCGGTGCACTCATCTGCACCGCGATGATGGTTTCGCTGGGTGTCGCAACGTGGTGGCGGCTCATTATTTGGACGATCGTCGGTTTGATCGTCTACCTGGCCTACGGCCGCAAACACAGCAGGGTGGGTGCCGCGATGAATGACGCCGCGGCTAAGGCGAGCCCAGCGACTATTCGCTAACCGCGGTCCGTCGCCGGACGAGAGTGCGGCCTGGTCGTGCCGCACGGGTCGCGGCGCATCAGTCTGCCTCAGGGTTTCGGGCACGCCGACTAACTATCAGCCGCCCTCGCCTTCGTCCTCGGCCGATGGCTTGTCCGCGTCAAGTTTACGGCGTAGCCGGATGTTGACGAGTTCCACGACCACCGCGAAGGCCATCGCGAAGTACAGATAGCCTTTCGGAATCTCGAATTCCAGCGCCTCACCCACGAGCGCCACGCCGATGAGAATGAGGAAGGCGAGCGCGAGCATCTTGATCGTGGGATAGCGCTCGATGAATGCGCCAACCCTGCGCGATATCCACATCATCACCAGTATCGACGCAACGATCGCGGCGACCATGATTGTCAGCTCTTTTGCGAGACCGACTGCGGTAAACACCGAGTCGAGCGAGAAGACGATATCGATGGCGCCGATCTGCAGCACGATCATGGTGAAGCTGGCGTAGGTCCGGTGCGCACGCGCCGTCTGACGCCCGGCCCCCTCCAGCGTATGGTGAATTTCGAGCACGCTCTTGGCGAGTAGAAACAGGCCGCCGCCGCCCAGGATGAGATCACGGCCGGAGAACCCCATGTCGCCAACATAAAACAAGGGTTGCACGAGGCCGGTGAGCCACACGATCGAGAACAACAGTGCGACGCGTGTCAGCATCGCAAGGGCGAGGCCGGTAATCCGGGCTGCCTCCTGCCGCGCGGCCGGGAGGCGCCCCACCAGGATCGAGATGAAAATGATGTTGTCGAAGCCGAGAACGATCTCGAGCACCGACAGTGTTATGAACGCCAGCCAGTTCTGCGGGTCGGCTAGCAGAGCGAGCATTGCTCTCTCAGGGAAGCTCGTCGGCGGCCGACTTCCTCGCGGACGGGAAAATGTGCTCCGCCGTCAATCCGCAGTCGAGCGCGATCGAGCTCGAGATGTAGATCGATGAGTACGTGCCCGCGATGATGCCGATCATCAGCGCTTCGGAGAAGCCGCGCAGAACCGGGCCCCCGAGGAACAACAGTGCCACCACGACGATGGATGTCACCACCTTCGTCATGATCGTACGCGACAGGGTCTGGTTGATCGACTGGTCGAGAACCAGGGCGGGCGCGAGACGGCGATTCGTCTCGAAGCGCTCGCGGATACGGTCGAACACGACGACGGTATCGTTCAGCGAATAGCCGATCACGGCGAGGATGGCCGCGACCACGGGCAGATCGAACTCCGTCTGGCTCACCGAGAAAATGCCTATGACCAGGATAGGGTCATGCAACACGGCGAGGATGGCGCCGAACGAGAGGCGCCACGTATGAAAGCGGAAGGCGATGTAAATGAAGATGAGCAGCAGCGTGAAGCTCAGTGCCCAGATGGCACTCGTGCGCAGCTCGTTACCGACCTGGGGTCCGACAACATCGAGTTGCGGCACTTTTGCTGTCGCGTCGATGGACTTCACGGCCGTTTCGAGCTTCTCACGAATCGAAGCCTCGGTCTGCGAGGGGTCCGGAGGCAGTCGGATGACGACATCACGGGACGAGCCGAAATTCTGCACTTGCGGCTCGTGGAAACCGGCGGCGGTGAGCTTGCTGCGCACCTCGTCGACGTTGGCCGCTTGGCTGAAGCTCACCTGCGCGCTCACGCCGCCCGTGAAGTCAATGCCGAGATTCAGGCCGCGAGTGAAAAACGAAACGACCGAGGCGATCATCAACACGGCCGAAAGCGTGTACCACACCTTGCGTGTGGCCATGAACGGGTAGCTGGTCTGGTGACTGAAAAATTCCACGCGGGCGTCCTTTAGATCGACAGGCGGGCGAGTTTGCGCCGGCCGCCGTACATGAGCGTGATGAGAGCTCGGCTACCCATCAGGGAGGTGAACATGGAGGTCGCGATGCCGAGGGTCAGCACGACAGCGAAACCACGGATGGGGCCGGCGCCGAATACCCAGAGCACTACGCCGGCGATCAGGGTCGTGATGTTTGAATCGGCGATGGCCGAAAAGGCTTTCTCGAAGCCTGCCCGGATCGCCGCCTGGGGCGACACGCCCTTGCGGATTTCCTCGCGGATGCGCTCATAAATAAGCACGTTGGCGTCCACCGCCATGCCGACTGTGAGAATGATGCCGGCGATGCCGGGCAGCGACAGCGAGGCGCCCATCATCGAGAGCAGGGCAGTCAACAGCACGACGTTCGCCAGCAGGACGAGATCGGCGACGATGCCGAAAACCTTGTAATAGA
>DATBCZ010000308.1:0-2591 GCA_036270175.1 Steroidobacteraceae bacterium
GGCAGCCGCTGGCGACCCTGGTCCGTCTGCCGGTATTGCGGGATCTGAAGTGCCCGGCGACTCCGGAGCTTGCCTGCAAGCTCTCCGGTGCCAACCTTTTCCTCGTGGATTCGGTGTCCAACGATCCGAAGTTCACACACCCGGTGCAGGTCCCGGATGGTTTTCCGGGATACTCCATGCCGGTACCCCACCCGACGGACGGCAACCTGTATGTGAGGTTGCGCGACGACCCGTCGGTGGTGAATTCCACAGCGCTTGGGGCACAACAGCTGCCCGCGAGTTCCGATGAGGCGGCACGGGCGCCGGAAAGGCACGCCGCGCATGCGGAGCCCGAGGCCGCGCCAAAGCCCGTCCCGGCGCCGAATGCGGGAGCGACAGCAGTAGCGGCACCCGACTCGTCGGCGGCGATTGTGCAACCGGCGTCGGCCGCGGTACAGCCGAGCCAGCCTACCGGGTGATGGCGGCGAACGCGGGTTTCGTCGCCCTCAGGATTTCCAACAGGATGGCGCGGTCGGCAGCAGACAGGCCCGCGTATGAGGCGCTGTGGTCGCGTCCACTCAGGATATCCGTGATCCGCCCGTACACGTACTCCCGCGCGTAGGCCGGCAATCCGTCAAAGCCCGCCGAGTAGACCATGTAACTCAGCGGGTAACGGAACAGCCGCGTCTTCAGGTCCAACTCGCGCAGCGAGCGCCCTTGGCGGTCCCGCGGTCCTTGCGCCTGGAACCAGCTGTCGAATCCCGAATTGCCCGTGATCCTGCCGGGGAGTGGCGCCGCATCGACCAACAGCAACGCCTTCACCAGTGGCTCCAGCATCGCTTTGACGATGGGCTGGGCTTTGGGCGGCAACTGGGCCCACGAGAGCGAGTCGCCGACCTGACCGTCATTAGCCCGTGCCACCAGCGTGCGGGCTTTGAAATTCGCGCGGGTGATGAGATTTTCGATGTAAACCTGGTGCTCGAACACCAACAGTGCGACGACGTCGCTATGGTCGGTGAGGTAGGGTCGCGTGTCGAACACACGATCGAGTTTTTCGAGTGTACCCGGGCGGTTCACCGTCAGGCTCGCGAAGGCCACCGGGCTTTTTACCGGATCGCTCGCCTGGATGTTGCCCAGGTGTACCAGGCCATCCGGTTTGCCGGTGACGTACCAGCCGCCCCAACGCTCCTGGAGCGGCGTCGCATCGGTAGTCTCTATCGATATGTCGGTGGTGAGCGGTTCACCCGAGACAGTCACCGGGGACGACATGAAGAGAAATCGTGGTACACCGCCGCCCATGAGCGAATACGTATCGTGGCAGGTGAGGCAACGCAGGGTTTCCCGATCGAATCGCGTAGCGGCCGGATCGGTGTTGGGTAGGGTGTAGAACACCGGCCCGAGAACGCTGTCCATGGTGCTGATTTCGAGGAATTTCGTTTCCGGGGGCCAAGCCACGTAGGTGTCGTCGTCGAAGTAGATCGCACGCGGCGTAGCGGCGCTGATGAGCTCGAACTGCAGGCTGGTTTTGGAATACACCAGCGTCTGAGAGCTGGGGTCGATGCCTAGTGCCTGGAGAAGCGAGTCCAGGTAGCCACGCCCTGGCACGAACTTCAGATGCGTGTCGCCCCGTTCCATGCGCTCCTGGAGACGCGCAATGGCGTTGTGGGTTGCGCGGTCGGAGTAGCCGATGAGGGGGTAGTCAGCGTCATAACGGAGGGCTGCGCCGACTGCCGGTGCGCCGCTAACCGCCTCCGCGGATGCCGCCGACTGCCCGGCCGCGGCCGGAGTCTCTACCGCGGTCGCGAGGCCCCAGGCGCTCGCGCTACTCAAAACCGCCAGCGCGAGCGGGGCGGCCCAGCGCCTGATTGCGCAGAATTCCTTCAGAAAAATTCATTTTCGCAGCGGGCGCAATTTACGCCCCTGGAGCAGTATAGGCATCCGTCCTGAGGCCGCCAGGAACGGGCCGTGGACGTCCACCTTGTGGCCTGAGGGTCTTTGCCATGCTGAAGTTCTATTACCACCCGGCACCTAATCCCGCCAAGGTCGCCCTGCTGTTGGAGGAAACCGGAGTGCCGTACGAGGTGGTACCGATCGATACCCGCAAGGGGGAGCAGTTCACTGCCGCCTATCGCGCGCTCAACCCGAATTCCAAGACACCCGCGCTCGAGGACGGCGACGTCAAGGTGTTCGACAGCAACGCCATCCTGCTGTATCTCGCGGAAAAGACCGGACGCTTTCTGCCGGCCAACACGCCGGTTGCCCGTGGCGAGTTGCTCTCGTGGCTGATGTTCGTGGCGAGCGGCATCGGGCCGTACTCCGGGCAAGCCGTGCATTTCAAACACTTCGCCCCCGAGCCGAAAGAGTATCCGCAGAAGCGTTACGACTACGAAGCGCAGCGGCACTGGGGAATTCTCGAGGAGCGACTCGCGCAACACCGTTACATGGTGGGCGATACGTACACCATCGTGGATATGGCGGTCTGGGGTTGGGCGCGTGCGCTGCCCTTCATCTTTGGCGAGGGCGCCTGGGAAACACGCCCGAGCCTGAAGCGACTCGTCGACGAGATCAGCGCGCGGCCCGCCGCCGTCCGTGCCGGTGCGATCAAGGACCGC
>DATBCZ010000309.1:0-10360 GCA_036270175.1 Steroidobacteraceae bacterium
TCCTTGTAGAAGTGCCGATAGAAATGCAGCACCGCGGGGACTATTCCTGCGGCGCCATTCGTCGGCGCCGTCACGACGCGCCCACCGGCGGCATTCTCCTCGTTCACCGCAAGCGCGTAAGCATTCACCCAATCCATAACCTCGAGCGACTTATCCCCGGTGCTCTCAGTCAACACCCGGTAAAGCTTCGGCGCGCGACGCCTAACTTTCAACACACCAGGCAACACGCCCGTCTGTCGGAAACCACGCTCCACGCACGCCTGCATGACGCCCCAGATGTGTAGAATCTTCTCGCGAATCTCCTTGTCAGTCGCCCAGGTGCGCTCGTTCGCCAACACGAGTTCGAAGAGCTCCAGGCCGTTCTCTCGCGCGCGCGCGAGCAACTCGTCGCCGGAGTTAAACGGGTACGGCGGCGGCTTGTGCACACTCGTCTCGTGCGACTCGACTTCATTACCGCGCACGACAAACCCGCCGCCAATGGAGTAGTACTCTTCTTCACGCAACACCTTGCCGCCCGCCAGGGCCTTGCCGGCCGCCAGGGCGGTAAAACGCATGCCATTCGAATGCCGCGGCAGGCGCTCGTGATACATGAACAGCAACTGCATGGGCTCGTCGAACGCGATCTCATGCCGGCCCAGGAGTTTGATGCGACCGGAGGAGCGGATGCGCTGCAACAGTGGATCGATACTGTCCGGATCGACGTTCTCCGGCTCGGCACCTTCGAGCCCCGCCAGGATCGCGCGATCGGTCCCGTGACCCGCACCCGTCAGGGCGAGTGACCCGTAAAGACGCACGGCAATCTGATCGGTCTGCGCCAGCAAGCCGTCGCGCTCGAGTCCGAGAGCGAACTCACGCGCAGCGCGCATCGGCCCCATGGTGTGCGAGCTCGAGGGGCCGATACCGACCTTGAAAATGTCGAAAACGCTCAGAGTCATGGAGTTAGCCTGGGTCGGAGATAGCGGTAGCGAATTTACTCATCACTGAGGGGCCCAGTGCGGGCATCTTCAGGCCGATGCGGTCCTGGCAGCATGTATTGTGGCGACCAACGGGGCGTTCAATTGCGACCGCGCAAGCGCCGCAGAGCCTGCCGGCCGTGCTTGTCGGGGCGCTCGTCGGGCCGCGGCGTCAGTCCTGAGGCGATCCTCATCCGTTGCGCGAATTCGACGCGGCGGGTCTCGCTCGCCGGGCTTTCTACATAACACCGGGCGGCCTCGGCCGCCGGCCCACGCCGCGCGGGAATGGCGAGCACCGTGCATTCGAACTCCACAGAAGACCTTACGAACGTCACCACGTCGCCGGCACGAACTTCACGGGAGGGCTTCACCCTGTCGCCGTTGACATGCACCTTGCCGCCCGTAACGGCCTGGGTCGCCTGGGAGCGGGATTTGAACAGGCGCACCCCAAAGAGCCAGCGATCGATACGCGCAGTTCCGGGGCCTTCTTCCGTGCGATCTTCGGACATGAGCCGAGTATAATTGAAGCCATGAAACAAGCTGTCATCGAGCGCTTGCGCGCTGATCTGGAAGGCCTCAAAGAGCAGGGCCTGTACAAGAGCGAGCGCGTGCTCGCGGGTCCGCAGGGAGGCGTGGTGCGCACGGGCGACCGGGACGTCGTCAATCTGTGCGCCAACAACTACCTGGGCCTCGCCAACCATCCGTCTATCCGGGAAGCGGCTCACCGCGCGATTGACCGCTTCGGCTACGGCATGGCATCGGTGCGCTTCATCTGCGGCACCCAGAGCGTCCATAAGCAGCTCGAGGACCGCCTGAGTCTGTTTTTGAGCAAAGAGGATACGATCCTGTACTCATCGTGCTTCGACGCAAACGGTGGCCTGTTCGAAACCCTCCTCGACGAGAGTGACGCCGTCATCTCCGATGCTCTCAACCACGCGAGCATCATCGACGGCATTCGCCTCTGCAAGGCGCAACGCTACCGCTATGCCAACAATGATATGGCGGAGCTCGAGAACTGCCTCAAGCAGGCGTCCGGCGCTCGCACTCGGCTCATCGCCACCGACGGGGTGTTCTCGATGGATGGCACGATCGCGAACCTGCGCGCCATCTGCGACCTCGCTGATCAATATGACGCCCTGGTCATGGTGGATGACTCGCACTCCACGGGTTTCATGGGAGCGACGGGACGCGGCACGCCCGAGCACTGCGGCGTCGCGGACCGGATCGACATTCTCACCGGCACGCTCGGCAAGGCACTCGGCGGAGCGAGCGGCGGTTACATTGCCTCGCGCAAGGAAATTGTCGAGTGGCTGCGCCAGCGCTCACGCCCCTATCTTTTTTCCAACAGCATCCCGCCCGTCGTCGCCGGTGTCAGCCTGCGGGTGCTCGACCTTCTCGATGACTCCCCTGAGCTGCGCACGCGCCTGTTCGAGAACGCTCGTCATTTCCGCGCCGGCCTGGAAAGCGCTGGCTTTACCTTGAAACCGGGCGAGCACCCCATCATTCCAGTGATGCTGGGCGACGCCGCCCTGGCCAGCCGCATGGCCGATCAACTTTTGCAACGCGGAATCTATGTCATTGGCTTTTCCTTCCCGGTCGTGCCCAAGGGACAGGCGCGCATCCGCACACAGATGTCCGCGGCTCTCACCCGAGAGCAGTTGGACCGCGCCATCGCAGCGTTCGCGGCCGTCGGCCGTGATCTTGGCGTCATCCCCTGAGCAGGCCGGAGATCAAGCAACATGAAAGCACTGGTCAAAAAACAAGCAACCCCCGGTATCTGGCTCGATGACGTCCCGGAGCCCAAGGTCGGCCCGAACGATGTGCTCATCGAGATCGACAAGACGGCGATCTGCGGCACCGACATGCACATCTACAAGTGGGATGCCTGGGCGCAGAAAACGATCCCCGTGCCGATGGCCGTGGGCCACGAGTATTGCGGACGGATCGTGGATCTCGGCTCCGAGGTCCGCGGCCTGAAGGCAGGCGACCGCGTTTCCGGTGAAGGGCACATTACCTGCGGCTATTGCCGTAACTGTCGTGCGGGCCGCCGCCATCTGTGCCGTAACACGGTGGGTGTCGGCGTGAATCGTCCGGGCGCGTTCGCTGAGTATCTTTCGATCCCGGCCGACAACGCCTTCAAGTTGCCCGACTCCATTCGCGACGACATCGCCTCGATTCTCGATCCGTTCGGTAACGCCACTCACACCGCGCTCGCCTTCAACATGGTGGGCGAGGATGTGTTGATCACCGGCGCGGGCCCGATCGGCATCATGGCCGTCGCGATCGCTCGCTTCGTCGGCGCGCGCAATGTGGTCATCACGGACGTAAATGACTATCGACTCGACCTCGCGCGCAAGTTGGGGGCCACGCGCGCGGTGAATGTCACACGCGAGTCGTTGGATGACACCATGAAGGATCTCAAAATGCAGGAGGGCTTCGACGTCGGCCTCGAGATGTCGGGTAATGCCGCCGCCTTCCGTGAAATGCTCCGGACCATGCACCACGGCGGCTCGATCGCCATCCTGGGCATTCCGCCGGACGACACCGCGATCGACTGGAACCAGGTGATCTTCAAGGGCCTGACCCTGAAGGGCATCTACGGCCGTGAGATGTTCGAGACGTGGTACAAGATGTCAGCGCTTCTACAGAGCGGGCTGAGCATCGACCCCATTATCACCCATCATTTCCCGGTGCAGGAGTACCTGCAGGGGTTTGAGACCATGGGGTCGGGGAAGTCGGGGAAGGTGATACTCGACTGGTCGACGCTGTAGGCAGCGTCGACGCTACTCCACGCCGCAGAAGCAGTACGCGTAGACCTTGTTGCGCTCGGTGAAGCGGCTGAGGCGCTCGATCTCACGGGTGAGCGGATCGAACTTCTGCGCCACCCGCGCCAACGTCGCCGTTTTCTCATCCACAACGGCCGACAGCACCGTCTTCACAGCCTTACTCTTGAACTGCAGCACCAACTGCTGCGCCCAGGTCAGCTCCGGCTCCACGAATTCGAGCTGGTAGTCGGTCAGCTTCGCGCGACGCGCCGCCGATTTCACCGCGTCATCGAACGAGCCGAGCTCGTCAACCAACCCCAACCGCTTGGCATCCGTCCCCGCCCACACGCGCCCCTGCGCGATGGCATCGATCTGTTCGCGGGTCTTCTTGCGGCCCGTGGAGACGCGGGAGAGAAACTCTTCGTAACCGCGCCCGATCTGCGACTGCAACAGTGCGCGCGAATCATCGCTCATCGGGCGATCGATCCGCAGCTGCCCCGCCAACGGCGTGGTCCCCACTCCGTCAACCGTCACTCCGACCTTTCCCAACGTCCTATCGATCGTGGGGATAATGGCGAAGATACCGATGGAGCCGGTCAGCGTTGCCGGGCTGGCCCAGATCTCATCCGCAGGCGCCGAGATGTAGTAACCGCCGGAGGCCGCCAAAGTGCTCATCGAAACAATGACCGGCTTTCCGGCGGCGCGCAGAGCCAGCAGCTCGCGATAGATTTCTTCGGAAGCCATCACGCTTCCGCCCGGACTGTTGACACGCAACACGACCGCTTTGATGTTCTTGTCGAGGCGCGCCTGCCGGATGAGTCGTGCTGTTGAATCACCACCCACCGTGCCCGGCGGCTGATCGCCGTCGAGGATCTCACCGGAGGCCACGACCACGCCCACCCGCGGCTTGCCGTCCGCGTGAATTTTCATGTCAGCGTGCGCGACACGAGCGTAGTCGGCGGTGGAAACAGACTTGAACGATCCCGTCGTATCGTCCTCACCGACGAGATCGATGAGCCGCTTCTCGACATCGAGCCGCGATTTGATTCCCGTGACGAGCCCGGCTTCCAACGCGACCTGCGCGGCATTGCCACCGGCGGCGGGCACGGTCTTCGCAAGAGTGTTGACGTACTTGCTGAGCGCATCGGCCGGCAACTTGCGCGCCCGCGTAATGGCTTCCTGGTAGCTCGTCCACAGCGCGTTGAGATAGGCGCTGCTTTCCTGCTTGTCCTCGGGTGACATGTCCGTGCGTGTGTATTCTTCGACGGCGCTCTTGTAAGCGCCCACACGGAACACGTTGATGTCGACGCCCAACTTGTCGAGCGCCTCCTTATAGAACATCCGGTAACGGGCGTAGCCGTCTATGAGCACGAAGCCCATCGGATCAACGTAGATCTCGTCGGATTGGGCCGCTAAGTAGTAGCGCTCCTGCGTCATCTCGTTGCCGTAGGCGATGACCTTCTTGCCGGTGGCGCGGAACTCGTGGAGGGCCTTGGCGAGCTCTTCGAGAGTGGGCTGCCCCGCGCCATCGAACTTCTCGAGGTCGATCGCCACGACCTGGATGCGCTTGTCTTTGGCAGCGGCGCGGATCGAGTCGGTCAGATCCCACAGCAGCGTTTCCGCGTGCCCCTGTCCGCGGGCCTCCTGGACAGCCCGCTCGAGGGCATCCCCGCTCGATTGCTCCACGATGTCGCCCTCGGGTGCGACGAGCAGTGCCGCCTTCAGGGGTACCGTCGGCACCGAGCCGCGCAGCGCTCCGACGACGAAGCCGAACACCACCAACAGCACGACGAGGTGCAGGAACCGGCGCAGCACATCCAGGCCACGCCAGAGCCCATAAACAATCGAACGCAGGATGTTCATCTCCCGTCCCGGGCTTAGAGCTTCTCTTCGATCCTCGCAGCCTTACCCGACAGATCGCGCAGGTAATAAAGCTTTGCGCGACGCACGCTGCCACGACGCTTGATCGTGATCTCGCTGATGGCGGGGCTGTAGGTCTGGAACACGCGCTCCACACCTTCGCCGTGCGAAATCTTACGCACGGTGAACGACGAGTTGAGTCCGCGGTTGCTGATGGCAATGACGATGCCCTCATACGCCTGGACGCGCTCGCGGTCGCCTTCGACGACCTTCACCTGCACGATCACGGTGTCGCCGGGCTTGAAGTCCGGGACCTTGCGGGTCATGCGCTCTTTTTCGATCTGCTGAACGATATTCATAAAACTATCCTCGATCCTCGGTTCCCGGCGCGCGCGCGGCGAGAAACTCACTCAACAAACGGCTCACCTCGGGCGCGAGCGCTCCCCTGGCGAGCAGGTCGGGCCGCCGCACCTGCGTTCGGGCGACAGCCTGCTCCAGGCGCCAGCGGCGGATGTCGGCATGGTTGCCTGACATTAACACCGGCGGCACCGCCAGACCCTCAAACAATTCCGGTCGCGTGTAGTGCGGCCAATCCAGCAGCCCGGCGACGAACGACTCCTCGACGTTCGAGCGCTCATCGCCCAAGGCTCCCGGCAGCAGCCGCGCCACCGTATCGATCACCACCAGCGCGGGTAGCTCACCACCCGACAGCACGTAGTCACCGATCGACAATTCCCGGTCGATTCCCAGCTCGACCACTCTCTCATCCAAACCCTCGTAGCGTCCCGCTACGAGCAGAAACCCCGGCAAGCCCGCCAGCTCGCGCGCCTGCGCCTGCCCCAGCGGCTCGCCCTGCGCCGAGAGGTAAATTCTCGGGCTGCCCGCGGGCAGCCGCGCGTGCGCCGCGCGGATCGCCGCCAACAACGGCTCCGGCTTCAACACCATTCCCGGACCGCCCCCGTAGGGCCGATCGTCGACCGTCCGGTGCACATCACTCGTATGCGCGCGCGGATCCTCGGTTCCTACACTCAACAGGCCGCGATCCAACGCGCGCCCGACGATTCCGAATCCGAGTGCTCCCGAGATCATCTCCGGGAACAGCGTAACGACTTCAATCTTCATAGGAGTCGTCACCGCCGTCTTGGACACTTCTGAGCAGTCAGCCCAAGGGCTTAAGCCGGCCAGTCCACCTCGATCGAACCCGCCGCCAGGTCCACCTTCTTCAGGTGTTGGGGCACCGCGGGTATCCAGTACTCGCGCTCGCCTTTCACAATCATCATCGGACCCGTCGGCGACTCGACGAAGTAGTCCACCTTTCCGAGCGCCACCCCTTCCAGGTTGCGCACCGGCAGACCGATCAGGTCCGCCTGGTAATATTCTCGCTCACCGGTGGGGGGCAACTCCGCACGATCCACCTCGATTACCGCACCGGTCAGCGCAGCAGCCCGATCGCGATCCTCGATCCCTTCGAGCCGCGCTACGATCCGGTCGGAGTGGGGATGCCCTTCGGCGATCCGGTGGGAAACCCGCTCGCCCGAGCCGAGCCGCAACATCCACCGCCGGTATTCCAGGATCCCATCGGGCGGGTCGGTGTACGAGTCAACGTGGACCCAACCTTTGACGCCCCAGGGAGCGCCCACCCGACCCAACTCTACCCAGCGTTGACTCAGGCCGTCGCCTGCTTCCGGTAGTCCGAGACGAGTGTGGCGACGCGGTCCGAAGGCTGCGCACCCTTGCTCACCCAGTAGTCGATGCGCGGCAGATCGAGCCGCAGCTTCTGCTCACCCTTGCGGGCGATGGGGTTGAAAAAGCCGACGTGCTCCAGGCTCAAGCCACCCTGGCGCTTGCGGCTATCTGTCACGACGACGTGATAAAAAGGCTGATTCGTCGCCCCGCGCCGTGTCAGGCGTATCGTTACCATGCTCTTACTCTCAAAGTACTATAGGGTCCTCACCCGGGAATGGGCGGCCCAAAAAAGAGCGCGGATTCTACGCAACGGACGGCCGTAACGCCAATTTTTTCATGCACTTCGACAGTGCGCGCGGCGGGCGCCCAGGCGGGTCCGGGTGCGGCCTGCGACCTGGGGCGGCTTAGCGCCCCGGGAACCCCGGCGGCATCTGCCCCTTGAACGCGCTCAGCATCCGCTGCAGCTTCCCGCCTTTCATGCTCTTCATCATCCGCTGCATCTCCAGGAACTGCTTCATCAGGCGGTTAACGTCCTGAACCTGCGTTCCCGAGCCCGCGGCGATCCGGCGGCGGCGGGAGCCGTCGATGATCCCCGGGTTGCGGCGCTCCTTCCGGGTCATGGAATTGATGATCGCGATCTGGCGGCGCAGGTCCCGGTCGCCCTGGTCGGCGTTAACACCCCCCTTCTGGGCTGCCGCGGCCGGCAACTTGTCGAGGAGTGCGCTGACCCCGCCCATCTTCTGCAACTGCTCCAGCTGGCTCTTGAGGTCGGCCATATCAAAGCCCTTCCCCTTTACCACCTTCTTGGCCAGGCGCTGGGCTTCCTGGTGATCGACCTGCCGATGCACCTGCTCTACGAGGCTGACGACGTCGCCCATGCCGAGCACGCGGGACGCCATGCGCTCCGGATCGAATGGCTCTAGAGCCTCGGTCTTCTCGCCGACGCCCATAAACACGATGGGCTTACCGGTGATATTCCGCACTGAAAGCGCCGCGCCACCCCGAGCATCGCCATCGGCCTTGGTGAGAATCACGCCCGTAAGATCGAGGGCAGCGCCGAAGGCGCGCGCGGCGTTCACCGCGTCCTGACCCGCCATGGAGTCGACTACGAACAGGCGCTCCGTCGAATGCACGGCGGCGTCAATTTCTTTCACCTCGTCCATGAGGCTCTCGTCGACGTGCAGGCGTCCCGCGGTATCGACGATGAGCACGTCGAACACACCGCGCTTCGCCGCTTCCAGGGCATCGCGAGCGATATTTGCCGGCGGATCCGATGAGCTGGACGGGAAAAACTGCGCACCGACCTGCTGGGCGAGGCGCTCGAGCTGCAGGATCGCAGCGGGCCGCCGCACGTCCGTGCTTACGAGCAGAACGCGCTTCTTCTCACGCTCAATCAACCAGCGTGCAAGCTTTGCTGCGGTAGTGGTCTTACCCGCACCCTGCAAACCCGCAAGCAGCACGACGATCGGTGGCTGCGCACGCAGATTGAAACCCGCCCGCGGCCCGCCCATCAGGTCAACGAGCTCTTTATGCAGGATGCCGATGAAGGCCTGCCCAGGTGTCAGGCTGGAGGCAACTTCGGCGCCCAGCGCCTTGACCTTGACCCCGTCAATGAAGGACTTCACTACCGGCAGCGCGACGTCGGCTTCGAGGAGCGCTACGCGAACCTCGCGAAGGGTCTCGGCGACGTTTTCGTCCGTGATTCGGCCCTTGCCGCGCAGGCTTTCGATACTGCGGGCCAGGCGAGCGGTCAGGTTGTCGAACATGAGGGGGTCCGGTGGGGAGAAAACGCTGCACCCGTTATAGGTGCAAGTAATGGAGTTTCCGGCGGTCAATGCTGAGGGGTAGCGAGGCCCCCTAAACGCAACTTTCACCTGTCGCGATGTTCCGCGACCGGCTCCTCCCCCTATGCTAGGAGCGGGAACCGCCCAGATCGAGGAACGCCGCCTTGAATGACGCTCCGTCAACCACCCTGTTGCTAGGGCTGCTCGCCTTGCTGGTCATCATCGCCTTCTCCTCGGGTACCGAGGTGGCCATGCTGTCCCTCAACCGGTATCGAATCCGTCACCGCGCACAGTCGGGGCACTCGACGGCGAAGGTGCTCGAGCGCCTGCTGTTGAAGCCGGATGACTGGCTCGGCGCGAACCTTGTGATTCTCGCCGCTGCCAGCGTATTCGCGTCGGCAACCGCGACGATTCTCGCGCAGCGGACCGGCTACACGTGGGCCGTGCCCATCACCGGCTTCCTTCTCACGGTCATCGTCATCGTCTTCTGCGAGCTCGCGCCCAAGATCTACGCGGCAACACACCCCGAATTCGTCGCTCTGGGTGCCGCGCGTATCTACACCTTCCTCGTGCTCGTCGCCCGTCCGGTGCTCTGGTGCACCAACCAGATGGCGTATGGGTTTTTGCGCATCTTCGGCGTCGGCCGGTCCTCGCGTGCGAGTCAGGCGCTCAGCTCTGAGGAGCTCCGTACGGTAGTAGCTGAGGCTGGGACGATGATCCCCGCGCGTCACCGACAGATGCTGTTGTCGATCCTCGATCTCGGACAGATCACGGTGAACGACATCATGATCCCGAGGCAGGAAATCGCGGCGATCGACGTGCAGGAAAACTGGGACGACATCCTAGATCAGTTGCGGCAGACGCCCCATACACGTCTGCCCGTCTACGACGGCGAGCTGGATAACCTCATCGGCATACTGCACATGAAACGCGTCGTACATGAGCTGGCGCGCGGCACGCTGACGCGTGACCGCCTCGTCGAAATTGCTCGCAATCGCGAACCCTACTTCGTGCCTGAAGAGACCTCTCTCAACGTGCAACTCTCACAATTCCAGCGCAACCGCCGGCGCCTCGCCTTCGTGGTGAACGAGTATGGCGATATAGAAGGAATAGTGACCCTTGAGGACATCCTCGAGGAGATCGTCGGCGAGTTCACTAGCGACCCGGCATCGATCAGCCACAAGGACGTCCACGTCGAGCGCCCCGGCGTCTACATCGTCAACGCCAGTGCCACGATCCGCGCCCTCAACCGCGCGCTGCAATGGCAGCTTCCGACTGATGGGCCGAAGACACTCAACGGCCTGCTGCTGGA
>DATBCZ010000310.1:0-3720 GCA_036270175.1 Steroidobacteraceae bacterium
GACCGTGACATCGGAGAAGCCTTTTGCTTTGTACACGCCGAACGTGGTCGCCTCGCGGCCGTTGAGCCGGGAAATCGAGCGGATTTCGCCGACGCTGTCGCGAACTACGGCGATGTCACTCAGGCGCGCGAAACGGTTGCCGGGCAACATGATCTGCGTGTCGGCGAGTTGCAGTGCCGTGTGCGCGCCACCGAGGACGCGGATCGCCTGCTCACCACCGCCTACCTGGGCGCGGCCGCCGGGCGAGTCGAGGTTGAGCTGCCGGATCTGTTGGTTGACCTGCACAGCGGTAATACCGAGCGCCTGCATGCGAGCGGGATCGAGCTCGACGCGGATTTCGCGGCTCACACCTCCGCCGCGGTTGACTTGCGCCACGCCCGGCACTCCCAGCAACCGTTTGGTGATGGTGTTGTCCACGAACCAGGAAAGCTCCTGCTCGGACAGGGTGGTCGTGCTGAGGGCGTAGTACACGATGGCGCCGCCATCGACATCCTGCCGCTGCACGATCGGTTCCTGAATGCCTTCGGGCAGGCTCACCCGCACCTTGGCCACGGCGTCGCGCACGTCGGCCACCGCCCGATCGATCGGTGTGCCGATGTTGAATTCAATGAAGATCCTGCCCTGGCCCTCGAGCGCCACGGAGGTGATGTTGTGGATGTTGCCGATGCCGGCAACGCTGCCCTCGACTTTCTGCAGGATCTGGGTTTCGACTTCGGTCGGCGCCGCGCCCGGTTGCAGGACCTGCACCAGGACGAGCGGAAAGGCGATATCCGGGTTGAGCGTGACCGGCAGCCGTACGAACGCGACGGAGCCCATGAACAACAACACGACAAACAGTACGATGGGCGATATCGGATGCCGAATCGCCCAAGCGGACATGTTTTTCATGACTGCGTGTCCCTCGCCGGCGGCGGTGGCGCGGAATCGGATGCGGACGAGGCTGCCGGAGCCACGGTTACGCGCTCGCCGTTGCGGAGAAACCCGCCCGCCGTGGTCACGACCCGCTCGCTTCCCGTAAGGCCGGCCGAGACGATTATGCCGGCGTCGATCGTGCCGCCAACGCTCACCGGGCGGCGCTCGACGTGGCTGTCCGCGTTGATGACGTAGACATAGGTGCCCTGGCTGTCCGACATAACCGCCGTTTGCGGGAGCACGGGCCGTTCCGCTTTGTCGACGATCACGGAACCGCGGGCGAAGGCTCCGGGGCGCAGCGCCGGATCCGGTTTCAACGCGATGCGGATCTCGCCGAGCCGCGTGTTGGGATCGATGACTGCGCCGAGCAGGCGCACGCGTCCTTCAAACGGCCGCGCCAGGCCGGTGATGTAGACCGCGGCCGGCTGGCCTGTTTTGAGAACAGCGAGATCCTGTTCGGCGATCTGACCCCGCATTTCCACTTCGCCGCCGCTGGCGATGCGGAACAGGGCGTCACCGCCGGGGTTGGCGATCTGGCCCACTTCGGCTTTACGCATGAGGACGGTCCCGTCGACGGGCGCCACCACGTGAGTACGATTCAATCGCGCCTCGAATTCGGCGAGTTGGGCGGCCGCGACTTTCACGGTGGCCTCGTCCGTGATCTGAGTGGCGCGACGCTTTTCGACGTCCTCCGCCGACAGAGCGCCGGCGGGCGCGACTGCTTGCGCGCGACGATATTCCGCGGCCGACAACGCCGCTTGGGCGCGCGTTTGCTCCAACGAGGCGGCCAGGCGGTTCACCTGCGGGACGAGCACCGAGTCATCGAGCTTCGCCAGCAACTGGCCCTTTTTGACGTGGTCGCCGGCTTCGACATAGATACCGACGATTCTGCCGGCGTCGCCGTCGATGCCAATCGGCATGTCGTAGCGAGCGGAGATCGCGCCGGTGAAGGTGACGTTAGAGGTGACCGCCGTTACACCCGGCGACATCACGCTCACCAGGGGAATGGATTGCGCGTTCGCAAGCGTTGTGGTGGCGGACGGAGCCGAGGCACGGCTCATCCAGACCGCAGCCGCTACCGCGACGGCAACTACGATCGCTAGGACGCCGAGCGTCCACTTCACACGACTTGGGGATCCCGCATCTGCGGCAGCAGGGTGCTGAACCACCGTGGAGGCTCCTCCATCCGTTGCCGGGGCCAGGCCGCCATCGACGGAAATGCGCTCGATAGACACATGTTCGCGGCTGATCCAGGCAATTGGCTCCCCATGGCCGCCAGAATGCTCGACTTTGTGCTCCGGATTGGCACCCACTGGATATTCCTTTGTGTCCGGCCGCGGACTCACGTTTCACTGTAGCGCGCCCACTTAGAAGCGGGGCCGATTCGAAAAGTTTAAACAGTCGTTAATCAAATGCCGCGATGAACGCGGCAAAGGGACGCCTCGGGGCGACCGGCCGAAAGGTACACACCCTCTGTTACGCCGGCACCCGTCGAGTACTCAAAACGGTAACTCACGCAGATCCGGGTCGACCCACGCGCTCCGGGCCGCCACGGAGAACAACAAGGGCCTCGACCAGTAGCCGAGCAGCCACTCCGAGCGCCCGTACTCCGTCGCCAGAAGCTCGTTCAAAGCTTCGTACAGCGGCGCGCCGGGCCGACCCCGCAACCACGCTCCCGCCGCCCGCAAGGACGCCAGGGTGATGGTTTCGTGATAACCCGTTGTGTCGGTGTTGTGCACTCCGGTCGCCTCGTTGTAGGCCCGTATCAGTCCGGGCATGTCGCGCGCGGCGTCCATGTTGGGCCGCCGGAGTACCCAGAATGCGGCGGCAAAGTGGCCCGCGTGGGTCCATTCGGCCTTGGGTAACGAGCGGTCGAGCAGGCCTCGGCCGATACGTTCGATTTCGAGGTCAGAGGAAAAATACGCCACGGTTGAGCTCCTTCGGTGTTGTTACCGGCGAAGCTCCAATGACGCCCCGCCGTTGGCGGGGGTGCTTTGCGAGGTGAATTCGCTAAAGACTTCGACTTTGAGGTCTGGTCTTCGAAACGCGCACGCGCAGCTCCCCCGGTGAGGGTTGCTGTTGTTGCTTGCGTGTCGTGATTCGGGCCATGGGGAGAAAGTAGCGCCGCAGGTCCGGCAGGTCAAGTCGCGGGGAGCTGCGCCAACATCTTCTTCAACGCAAAGTGGCGATAGCTTTCCAGCGCCAGCGGTTGCAGCTCGCGCTCGTTGTGTTTCTTCGCGACATCGAGTGAGATCCAGCCGTTGTGCCCCATGTAGGGCGGGATCGTGTAACGCGGGTCGTCCGTCATGAGGAGTTGCGCGTGGACGCCCACCCAGAACGCCACCCGCCAGCGTTCCTCATAACAATACGCCTGGGCGAAAACCTTCTTCCCCGCGCGCCAGACCGGCTGCCCGAACTGCAGGCCTTCGGACGTTGCGGGTAGCGCCAGGCAGATCTTCCGCATGCTCGCGAGAATTTGTTTGCCGCGCGGCGTGTTCTTGGGATCGACGTCGGCGACGGTGAATTTCCGTTTCGGCGCGGCTACGGAAGGCGTCTTCTCGAGTTGGCTGCTCAGCCTGGCGGGCGCGACCCGTTCGTAGGCCGCCCGCACGATGGGAGCGACGCGCTTCCATGCGAGTCCGGCATCGAGCCGCACTCCGAGCCAGCCACTCGGTCCTACGTACTGCGGTACGAAGAAGTACTTGGGCTCAGCGTGCACATGCGCGTCCTGCATACCCTCCGGAGTGTTCAGCCAGAGCGCTATGCGCCCATCCCCGTGGTGATTCACGGCATACATGGCGAAAATCT
>DATBCZ010000311.1:0-6632 GCA_036270175.1 Steroidobacteraceae bacterium
AGAGTCGCCACGGTGGTGGTCGTAGCGGCGGCGGCGCTGGTCGTAGCGGTGGCGGCGGCAGCGGCTACCGCGGCGGCGGGCGCGGTGGTAACGCTAGTGGTGGTCGCAGCGGTAATGGCGGCGGTGGTTATCGCAGCGACAGCGGTCGCAGCGGTAACGGTGGCGGTCGCCCCTCCGGCAACGGCGGTGGTGATTCGCAGCGGCAGTACACAGGCGAGCGTTCATCGCAGTCCGGCGGCGGCCAGCCCAACGGCGGTGGCCAGGCTAATGGCAATCAAGCCAACGGCAACACTCATGCCGGGCAGTCGCACGGACACGACCCGCGCCGCGGTCAGAGCAACGACTCACGGCGTGCTCACGGAAACGGCAACAGCTCGAGTCACGGACACGGCCGGCCGGGGGCTGTGAACGGCAACACCAGTGGTGGTGGTCGTTCCTCGGGACGCCGCACGGGGTCGTACTGAGATTTGGGTCTTGGCGAGCTCGCGCTTCTGAGCGCGAGCTTTCGCTTCTGAGTGCGGCCGGCTCGAGTGGTCACACTCGATGTCGGGCGTTTTCAGGTTCAACACCGGCTGCGCTCTGTCTAAACCTGCGGGTCGGATTTAGACAACGTCTCATGAATTGAGTAGGCTGTCCGGGTGCGTCTTCTATCACTAGCTCGTACCCTGTTCACTCTCCTGGCGTTCCAGCTTGCGCTGGGCTTGCAGGTCGGAGTCGCGTACGCGTCTACGATCTCCGGGCCTCCGGCGCCTACGCATCAGAGCAGCGCTGCCCACGAGAGCAGCGCTAACGCCAGCGACGATGCTTGCCCGACGCACAACGCGATCGCGTCATCGTCACACACGTCCGCACACGCAAAAGCGCCGCCGGCAAAGTCCGCCGACAAGCACGACTGCTGCAAGGCGTCCGGCTGCCAATGTCAGTGCGGCAATGTGCCTCTCGCCTTCAACGTGTCCGCGATACGCGGCGCTTCGGCTACCGCCGTTGTGCAGCCGATTCGTGTAACACGCGTCGCCGCTGCTCCCACCGACACTCATTTCCGTCCGCCAATAGCCTCCTGACCTTTGGCCGGCCATGTCTCTGGCTGGCTTCCGTACACGACGCTTCTAAAGCCGTCCGGTGCCCGCAAGGTCCGTGACGTGCAAGCGTTCTCATGTGTTGGTCGAGCGAGCGAGTGAGTGCGATGGAAAAATCCCGTTTCGGGCCCAGTGCGGCGCTGGCCCCTTTCTGCCTGACCCGCCGGCGCTTCGTCCAGGGACTGTCCGGCGTGTTGGCTACGGCGGCGCTGCCTTCCCGACGAGTGGCCGCGGGCGACGAGCCACGCGCCGTCCTGTCCGGCACCGAGTTCAACCTCGAAGTCAGTGCAATCGAAGTGAACTTCACCGGCGCCAGGCGGATGGCCACCGCGGTCAATGGCCAGGTCCCCGGGCCTCTCCTGCGCTGGCGGGAGGGCGACACCATTACCGTCCGTGTCAAAAACCGGCTCGACGTCCCGACCTCGCTCCACTGGCACGGAGTCATCGTTCCCTCCGACATGGACGGCGTTCCTGGTCTGAGCTTCGCCGGCATACCAGCCGGTGAGACTTTCGAATATCGCTTCCGCGTCAACCAGTCCGGCACCTACTGGTATCACAGTCATTCACGCTTTCAGGAGCAGGTCGGCCTCTACGGCCCAATCGTCATCGAGCCACGGCGTGCCGAGCGCCATGCCGCCGATCGCGAGCATGTCGTATTGTTGTCCGATTGGACGGATAGGGACCCGGAGCACCTGTACCGAACGCTCAAACTGGAAAGTGAGTATTTCAACTTCGGACAACGGACTGCCGGCGATTTCTTCGACTCCGTGCGCAAACAGGGTCTGAAGCCGGCGATCGAGGCACGGCGCATGTGGGGTGAGATGCGCATGAACCCCACCGATCTGGCTGACGTATCCGGCTATACCTACACCTATCTCACCAACGGTGTTTCTCCCGCCGGCAACTGGACGGGGGTTTTCAAACCGGGCGAGCGAGTTCGACTCCGGATCATCAACGGCTCATCGATGAGTTTCTTCGATGTGCGTATTCCCGGTCTCAAACTCAGCGTGGTCGCGGCCGACGGTCAGGACATCGAGCCCGTGAGCGTAGACGAGTTCCGAATCGCAGCGGGGGAGGTCTATGACGTCATGGTCGAGCCACGCGAGGACCGCGCTTATACGATCTTCGCGCAATCGATAGACCGCTCGGGCTACGCACGCGGTACGTTGGCACCGCGTCCGGGAATGCAGGCGGAAGTGCCGCCACTGGACTCCCGCCAGTTGCTCACCATGGCGGACATGGGAATGGGGCATGCCCATTCCATGGGCCCCAATGTCGATTCGGTCGCCCCCGATCCGCGTATCGATCTCGGCGATCCCGGTGTTGGTTTGCGTGACAATGGCCGACGGGTCCTGACGTACTCGGATCTTCGCACGCTGGATGGCCCCATCGACTCCCGCTCCCCGGGGCGCGACATCGTGCTGCACCTGACCGGTCACATGGCGCGCTTCATCTGGTCATTCGACGGCCGGAAGTTCTCCGAAGCCGAGCCGCTCCGCTTCAACTACGGTGAGCGCCTGCGCCTGGTGCTCATCAACGACAGCATGATGAACCATCCCATTCACCTGCATGGCATGTGGGGTGAGGTGGAAAGCCCTGACGGCGAGGTGCTGTTCCGTAAACACACCATCAACGTACAGCCGGCGCAACGGCTGAGTTATCGCGTGACCGCGGATGCCATCGGCCGCTGGGCCTATCACTGTCATCTGCTCTATCACATGGAGGCGGGCATGTTCCGCGAGGTGCACGTGGATAGGCCGGGGGGAATGTCGTGACTCTGCGTGTCGGAATCTCTGCGGGGAGCCTCTGCGCCGCTCTTTTGATTACCTTGACGGTCCACGCCCAGGCCTACCCAGTGCCCCCAACCACAGCCCCCGACCACGTGCCACCGGACCCCCCTCAGCAGATGATGGGCGACATGACCTACAAAGAAATGGTGTCGATGATGCAGATGGACGACACGCATCGTTTCGGCAAAGTGATGCTCGATCAGTTTGAATGGCGTGATGCGCAGGAGGGTGCGGAGGGCGCCTGGGACGCGCAGGCATGGTACGGTGGGGATTACAACAAACTGTGGATAAAGACCGAAGGTGAACGGGTCGCGGGCCTCACCCACAACGGTTCCGTCGACGTTCTTTTCGACCGCGTGGTCGGGCGCTGGTGGGATGCGCAGGGGGGAATCCGGCAGGACTTTGGCAGGGGCCCGGCTCGCACCTGGCTCGCGCTTGGGCTGCAAGGAGTCGCGCCTTACTGGCTCGATGCCGAGGCGACCTTCTACGTCGGCGAGGAAGGCCGGACGGCGGTGCGACTGAAGGCAGACTACGACCTGCTGCTCACGCAACGACTGATCCTGCAGCCTTACGGTGAGGTCAATATCTACGGCAAATCCGATGCCGAGCGGGAGGTAGGCTCGGGTCTGTCTGACCTCGAGCTGAGTCTGCGCCTCCGCTACGAGGTGCGCCGCGAGTTGGCGCCTTACCTGGGGGTAGGGTGGTTCAAGCGGTTCGGCACTAGCGCCGAGCTGGCGCGAGCCGCCGGTGAGGGCAGCGATGAAGTGCAACTCGTCGCGGGTCTGCACATCTGGTTTTAACATGGCGATTCGATCTGGAGACTAAACTATGCGGTATATGAGAATAGTGGCTGGAGTGATGCTGTCATTGGCGGCCACCGTGGCGCTGGCCCATGCGCATCTGAAAAAGGCGGTTCCCGCGGACGGCGGTGTGGTCAGCACCGCGCCCGCGACCGTGGTGCTGAGCTTTTCCGAGCCGGCGCACCTGACGGCCTGCTGGATTCAAAAGGCCGATGGGCCCAAGCAGAAAATCACGGGATTGCCTACCGCGGCGTCGCCCGATATCACGGTTCCCCTGCCACAGCTCGAGCCGGGTACCTACGTGTTGAGTTGGAACGTGGTCGGCGACGATACCCATGTCGTTCCCGGGCAAATCCATTTCACCGTGTCGGGCACTCCGGCACAACACTGAAACAGACCGATGCCGGACATCCTGTCAGTCGTTCTGCGCGCGCTGAGTTTCGTGCTGCAGCTTCAGGCGGCTGGTACCGTGTTTTTTGTAGCAGCATTCGGGCCGGCGCTGACGGTCTCGCTTGCTGGAGTTCGTACGCTGGCTCGGGTGACTGCGCTCGCGGCCCTGCTTACAGCCGCGGGGCACTACATCATCGAAGCCGCGCGCATGGCCGGCGATATGTCCGGCATGCTCGACGGTTCTCTGCAGAGCCTCGCGTGGTCTTCGAGCTTCGGGGGGGCCTTTACCGTGCGAGTGCTGGGCCTGCTGCTCATCATCGCCGGAATGCAGACTGTGTCCGCGAAAGCCACCGCCAGCCGCTTTTTCGCTTCTTCAGTGGGCGGCTCGCCGGTCGCATTCGTGATGCAGCGGTTGTCGGCGCGCGGCTTTACCATTGTGGCCGTGACCGGAGCCGTTCTCGTGGCGGTTTCCTTCACACTGGTGGGACACACCTCGACGCACGGTCGCCGTGGGATATTGGCGCAGCTGCTGTTAGCTCACCTGCTCATTGTTGCTTTCTGGTTCGGCGCCCTATGGCCCTTGTGTCAGGTCACACTGCGGGAGTCCCGGGAGCGGGTGGCGCGCGTGGTCGCGGTTTTTTCCTTGGCGGCTTTCTGGCTGGTGCCGCTGATCCTGGTCGCGGGTGTCGCCATGGCGGTCATTCTGTTACCGGACTTTGCGGCTCTGAAACAGCCCTATGGTGAGCTGCTGATCGCTAAGACGGCCCTGTTCGCCGTGTTGCTGGGCTGCGCCGCTCTCAACAAATGGCGTCTCGGGCCGGGTCTGGGGAGCGGTGATCCGCAAGCGGGACGCAGCTTTCGCCGTGTCGTGATTGCGGAATACTCCATCATGGTCGTCGTATTGGCCATTACGGCGGTGATGACGACGTTTTTTTCACCGGAATGAGCGAGGCCCGCGAGTGCATGATGGACTGACGGATTTCCGCCATGGGCGCGTCATCGATCAGTCGAACCGAAGAGCCGTCGGGCTCCACTCCTAACTTGCGCCAAAGTCCCATCAGATCGGGTGTCACGGGCGCGTCCTTCATCTGTGCATACAAGTCCTCGAGCACCGGGGTGCCGACCGCCGCATCCCCGGTCTTCAGGACGCGCTCGATAGGCCACTCGGTTATTAACCCGCCGCTCGCTCGCAAAATGGCGCGGACCGCATCCTGCAGGCCGAACCGGTTCTGGGTGCGGCGATGGATTTCCACGTCAGCCAGCAGGCAGAACATCGCGCCGCCCCAGTAGGTCCGTCCCCAGGTGTGCGTGTGGTCCAGTCCCTGGTCACCGGGTTGCGGCAGTCCGCGTGGCATCGAGCGGATCTCTTCGGACCAGACGTCCGGTTGAGTGCGGTTGCCCGCCTGCACCCGCGCGATGCCTTCGATGTAGACCGCGAGTCCTTCGGAGAGCCATGCATGTTCATCTCCGAGGTAGGGAAGGGCGAGGTGGGTCATCTCGTGAACCAGCACCCAGTCGTTATTCAACTCGTCCGCGGTGACTTCGCGTCCCACCTGCACACGGATGACGCCGCCGTCGTGCCCGAAAGTCTTGCCGGTACGGACGCCGCCACCGTCTTCCGGCACAACGTGCAGCCGTAGGGTCGCTGTTGGAAACCTGTCGTAGTAATGCGCAACGATTTCGGCCGAACGAGTGATCCAGGCAAAGATCGGCCGCGTTCCGCGGCGAAAGGCACCCTCGTCGACATCGACCCGGATGTCCGCGCCCGCGACCTTGAGTTCAGTCGTGGCAGCCTCCGCGCATGCGGTGCATGAGATCACCATGCACCAGGCGATCGAAGCGAGCAATGTCAATTTCATACGAGTCTTCCCTCAAGCGCGGCGCACGCGCGCCGGCAGATCGCCGACCGCCTTCTGGATGATTCCCGCGCCGTGCTCCAGCAGGAACGCACGGAACGCGGCGGGAATCGGGGCCAGGGTCTTGTCACGCAGGTGGATAACATACCAGTCACGGATGATGGGCAGGCCGACGACATCGAGAATCACGAGTTTCCCGGCCGCGAGCTCCAGCCCCACGGTATGGGACGAGATGAAGCTGATGCCCATATTGGCCATGACCGCCTGCTTGATGGTTTCGTTGCTGCTGACTTCCATCGCGACCCGGAAGGGAAAGCCCCGCTCGCCAAAGACCCTTTCCATGGAGGCGCGTGTTCCGGAGCCTTCCTCGCGGATGAGAAAGTGCTCCGCCTCGAGCTGGTTGAGCCGGATGCGGCGCTTCGTGGCCAGCGGGTGAGTGGGCGACGCTATGAGTACGAGCGGATGCTTCGCGAACGTCGCGGCGACCGTTTCCAACTCGCGTGGCGGCCGTCCCATGATCACCAGGTCGATCTCGTTCGCGGCCAACTGTTTGATGATCTCTTCACGGTTGCCGACGGCAAACTTGATCGTCACTTCGGGATAGGCGGGCGTGAAGGCCGACAACAGCGAGGGCGCGAAGTATTTTGCAGTGCTAACCGCCCCGAGCTTCAACACTCCACGCTTCAAGCCGCGCATTGCGGAGAGTGACTCGCTCGCCTG
>DATBCZ010000312.1:0-6834 GCA_036270175.1 Steroidobacteraceae bacterium
AAACGTGGCCACTTTCGCTCCAACACGGAACCCCAAATGGGCGTCGACGGCACCGGACTTTTCGAGGACGACACGGTATTAACGATCCCCGGTCTCCCCTAGATCTCTCACTGAATAGCCGTTCAATCCCTGTTACGATCAGGCGGCTCAGTGTCTCGAGGGGGTCTTGATGCATCCTGCCTTCTGGGGCGAGTTCGCCGGAACCGCTGTTCTCATCCTGCTCGGCAACGGCGTCGTCGCCTGCGTCGTATTGAAGAAATCCTACGGCCACGGGTCGGGCTGGATGGTCATTACCGCCGGCTGGTGTTTCGCCGTGCTGGCGGGAGTCATCACCGCACTGGCGGTCGGCAGTCACGCGCACCTCAATCCGGCCGTGACCATCGGTTTGGCGATGGCCAGCGGCGTCTGGAGCGAGGTTCCCGCCTACATCGGCGGCCAACTCCTGGGCGCCATGGTGGGCGCGACGCTGGTATGGCTGCATTACCTGCCGCACTGGAGCGTTACCGACGACGCTCCCGGGAAACGGGCCTGCTTCTGTACAGCGCCCGCCATCCGCCACATACCCGCCAACGTACTGAGCGAAATCATCGGGACGTTCGTGCTCGTTCTGGTCGCCGCCGCGATTTCCTCCACGCATTTCGCGCCGTCTGGTCTCCCTGCGGGCGTGGGTCCTGTGATCGTCGGCTTCCTGGTCTGGGGCATCGGCCTGTCACTGGGAGGACCCACGGGCTACGCGATAAATCCCGCTCGCGACCTCGGGCCGCGCATCGTCCACGCATTACTACCGGTCGCGGGAAAGGGACCGAGTGAGTGGGACTACGCAGCCATCCCAGTACTGGGCCCGGTCATCGGCGCACTTCTGGCCGGCATCGTGATCCGGGCCGCCGCGATCTAAGTGTTCGACTTGCGCTCATCCGAGCCAAGCTTGCGCAGCGCCTGCTCAAACACTTCCGGTGGCTGACCGCCCTGAATCAAGTGCCGGTCGTTGATGATCACCGACGGCACCGCATGTATGCCCAGCCCGGCATAAAACTTCTCGCGCTCGCGTACCTCCCGGGCGAATTCGTCCGAGCTGAGAATCTGCCGCGCCCGCTGCTCATCCAGGCCAACACTACCGGCCACATTGACCAACACGTCGTGGTTGCTCGGGTCACGGCCTTCTGTGAAATACGCGCCGAAGAGCGCGTGTTTGAGTGCCGGCTGCTTCCCCTCCGCCGCCGCCCAATGAAGCAGCCGATGCGCATCGAAGGTGTTGTAGATGCGGCCACGCCGTGCGAAGTCGAAATCAAACCCCACGGCTGCGCCGCGCGCCTTGAGCGCCTCCTGGCTGCGCGCCATATCGGCGGACGACGACCCGTATTTCTGCGCAATGTGCTCGGCGATATCCTGGCCCTCAGGACCCATCTGTGGGTTGAGCTCGAAGGGCTGAAAGTGAATGTCCGCAGCGACGTCTTGACCGACGCGGGCCAGCGCCGTCTCCAGCGATTTCAACCCGACCACACACCACGGGCAGGACACATCGGATACAAAATCAATTTTCATATTCGCACTCAAAATACCGGCGATTCCTGCAAGCTTAGTACACCCGCCCCCGGCGCGGCTACAATGGCAGCTCGAACCGGGCCAGGAGGTAAACATGGGCATGGCGGCAGGTCTTTCAAGGTCGCGACTCGAGCGAATGCGCCGTGTCCTTTCCGGGCACATCGAGCGTAAGGAAATCGCTGGACTGGTTGCACTCGTCAGCCATCATGACGACGTGCACGTCGAGACACTCGGCACCTTGTCGACCGATCGGCCGACACCCATGAAGCGCGACGCGATTTTCCGCATCGCCTCGCTCTCGAAACCCATCACTGCCGTCGCGGCCATGATGTTGGTGGAGGACTGCAAACTACGGCTCGACGACAGTATCGAGCCGTGGCTGCCGGAACTCGCCAATCGTCGCGTACTGCGCTCCATGACTTCAGAAATCGACGACACGGTGCCCGCGCGCCGACCTGTTACGGTTCGCGACCTCCTGACATACCGTATGGGGTTTGGCAGCGTGATGGCGCCGCCGGACACGTTTCCCATTCAGAAGTTGATTCGCGAATTCAAGATCGGCGGCGACGGACCGCCGCTACCGGCGCACGCGCCTGCCACGGAGGAATGGGTGACGAGGTTCGGCTCGCTGCCACTGATGGCGCAACCGGGCGAGCGTTGGATGTATCACGTCAGCCACGAGGTACTCGGCGTACTGATCGCCCGCGTATCGGGGCGGTCGTTGGGCGCGTTCCTGCAGGAACGCATCTTCGATCCGCTCGGCATGAAAGACACCGCCTTCCACGTGCCTCCTGAAAAGCGCGACCGCCTGACCGCAAGCTACACCTTCAACCATCAGACCAACACCCTGACGTTATATGACGGCGTGACCGACACCTCCTGGGGATCCGAGCCTGCGTTCGAATCCGCCGGAGGCGGACTGGTCGCCACCCTCGATGACTACTTCGCCTTCTGCCGCATGATGCTCAACAAGGGCCGGCATGGCCGCCAACAGGTCCTCGCACGCGCCACGATCGACCTGATGACCTCGGACCAGCTCACCCCCGAACAGCGGGCGGGCGCCGCGGTGTTCTTTGGGGGTTATCGTAGTTGGGGCTTGGGCATGTCGATCGACATCCGGCGGGAGGAAATCTTCCACACTCCGGGCCGTTTTGGTTGGGACGGCGGCCTCGGCACATCCGCTTACACCGATCCCGCCGAAGGGTTGATCGGCATCCTCTTCACCCAACGCATGATGGATTCGCCCCAACCGCCGCGCGCGTTCACCGATTTCTGGACCTTGGCGTACGGAGCCATGGAGTAGACACCGGCGCGCGCCGGCCACGGCGATCATCACTCAGTCAGGCTCCCAGCCTCGGGAAACCCCCGCACCATCGCTTGCAGTCCCGCCTCGAAGCTCTCATCAAAATCGATGAGCTGAGTCAGATAGTCGTGCATCGCCTGGCTCTGCTCGTACGCCACCCAACCCACCGTATAGGCGATCACCGCCGCCTGATAGGACAATGCTTGCCGTGCGCTCAAACCCACCGAAACCAGCGGAGCCGTGAGTTGGGGGGCTACATCCGCCGCACTCTTCCTCGGCTGCGCGACGACACAAACCCGAGCCGAGTCTCGCTGCTTGAGCATAGCCTCGCGCCGCGCGCGTCCGGCAAGCACGAGCTTCTCCCTCCAGGTCTTCCCTGCGGCGTTACCCCGACTGGCCGCTTCGGCGAAGGTGGCCGCCATCAAACTCATGAGCTCCGCCTTGTTATGCACGTGCCAGTACAAAGCGGGCGCCTGCACGCCCAACCGGTCGGCGACCAACCGCAGGCTCAAGCCATCCAGTCCCGTACTGTTGAGCACCTCAAAGGCCGCGCCCACGATCGCACCCTGGTCTAGTTTGGCGCTGGCACCCATCCCCACCTCATCGCTTGACAATTTAACGACATTAAATCAATCTGCTATTTAACGGCATTAAATTGAGCTCGGCAATCAATGGCGGAGGGGGCGCGATGAACTACGTCAGAAACACCTGGTACGTGGCGGGATGGGCGCAGGATTTCGAGGTCAATAAGCCTGCTAGCATCACAATCCTCGGCGAACCGGTCGTCATCTGGCGGAATTCCGAAAACGCCCTCAGTGCGCTCGAGGACCGCTGCGTCCACCGCCTGGCGCCCCTTTCACTAGGCCGTTGCGAGGGACAGAAGCTCCGCTGCATGTACCACGGGCTGCTCTACGACCGAAGCGGCGCAGTCGCAGAGATACCAGGGCAGGACCTCATCCCCCCCAACGCCAAGGTCCGCGCCTATCCGATCCGCGAGAAGCACAGCTGGGTCTGGGTGTGGATGGGAGACGCCGCCGCCTGCGACGAGTCAGTGATTCCGGCAGCCGTCGGCTACGACGATCCCAACTTCATCCTCGGGCACGGCCAGATGGACTACGCCGCCGAAGCCCGGTTGATCAACGACAACCTCCTCGACTTCAGCCACCTCAGCTACGTTCATATCAACAGCTTCGGTGCCAACGAGGAATGGGCGCGCAGGCGCCCCAAGATCACTCCACTACCAAACGGGGTGCGCGTCGAGCGCTGGCTCATGGACACCGCGGGCACCTCCAGGGTGAGCTTCACCAAACCCGGCGAGCGCTACACGCGCTATGAGTTCCTGATGCCCGGAATTCTATTAATGACAGGAGGTGTCTTCCCCATAGGCACCTCCGAACGCCTGAAGGGTGAAGCGCCTGACCTGGATCTCGCCGAGGGCGCCGTAACCTTCACCAGCCAGGCGGTCACTCCCATGACCGCTAAGACTGCGCGCTACTTCTTCTCCTGGGGACCCCATCGAAAGCACGGCGACGCGGCGTTGCGCGACACCCTCATGGGAATCGCACACCAGGCATTCGCCGAAGATCGTACGATGATCGAAGCACAACAGCGCGTCATCGACATGACGCTGGAGCCGCGCATCATGCCCACGGGCGCGGACCGCGCCATCACACTTTTCAATCAACTGATTGCGAAGCGGGTCCGCGAAGAAAGCAGCAAGGCCTCGTCAGCGACGTCAGGGCTTACCGCAGCCGTGGGTTGAGCGTGTAAGTACCACTCAGATGAGCCTGCGCCAGCACGTGTCCCGCCAGCGCCGCGCGTACATTGGCGCCGTTCAGATCGCCATGCACATTCAGATGCGCCGTATCTAACGCGTAAAGCGTAAATACATAGTGATGCACGATCGAGTCGTTCCATGGCGGGCACGGCCCATCGTAGCCATAGTACTGGCCTTTCATGTTGGCATCACCGGCGAACCAGCCGGTGTAGTCGTTGATGCCATGACGCATCCCGTGCGGGGCGTTGGGACCGGGCTTACCGCGAGCGACGACGCCGTCACTATGGCTCCCGGCGGCAATCTCACGCGTCGTGGGTGGAATGTCGAGCAACAGCCAGTGAAAGAAATCGACTCGCGGCAGTGATGCGGGTATTTCACGCCCTTCCTGGTTGACATCATCACCACGACTGGGCACATCGTAATCGTGGCAAATCAGCGCGAACGACTTCGTCACCGCCGGCGCATCACTCCAAACGAGATGCGGATTACGATTCCGGCTCAAGCTGACATGCGCCTTCGGATCGGGTACGGCAAAAGCAAACTCGCCGGGAATCACGGCGCCCTCACTGAAACTGTCGCTCTTCAATAACATAGATGCGCCCCTTTAGACGAAGCCGGCCACGGCGTGTGGTACATACGGTGCTTCCAACTCGGTGACTTCCTCCGCGGTGAGCTTCAGTTCGAGCGATGCGATCGCATCCCGCAAGTGCTCCGGCTTGGTCGCGCCGATGATGGGGGACGTCACTTCGCTCTTCTGCAGAACCCACGCGAGAGCCACCTGCGCCATGGGCACCCCGCGCCGCTTGGCGATTGCGGCGACCTTATCAACAATGGCGTGATCAGCCTCCGTCGTCGACCCGTAGATCTTCTTACCAAACACGTCCTTCTCGGAGCGATTCGTCGCCGCTTGCCACGGTCTAGCCAGGCGCCCGCGTGCCAACGGACTCCACGGTATGACGCCGATGCCTTCCGCCTTGCACAGGGGAAGCATCTCCCGCTCCTCCTCGCGATACATGAGATTGACGAAATTCTGCATCGACACGAAGCGCGTCCAATTGTTCTTCTCGGCGACGCCGAGTGCCTTCGCGAACTGCCACGCGTACATGGTCGAGGCGCCGATGTAGCGCGTCTTGCCCGCCTTCACCAGGTCGTGAAGCGCTTCCATGGTCTCTTCGATGGGTGTTGAGTCGTCCCAGCGATGAATCTGGTAGAGATCCACATAGTCCGTGCCGAGCCGGCGCAGGCTGGCATCCATCTCCATGAAGATCGCCTTGCGCGACAACCCCGCGCCGTTCGGGCCCGCGCGCATGCGACCCCACACCTTGGTGGCGAGTACGATGTCATCCCGCTTCGCGAACTCCTTCAGAGCGCGACCGGTCACCTCTTCACTCGCGCCGGTGGAGTAAACATTCGCCGTGTCGAAGAAATTGATTCCGGCCTCGAGCGCCTGCGCGAAGAACGGGCGACTATCGCGCTCATCGAGCGCCCACGGCTGCGTTTTACTCGCCGGCGACCCGTAGCTCATGCAGCCGAGACAGATGCGGGAGACTTCGAGTCCCGTATGGCCAAGTTTGACGTAGTCCATCGCGCACTCCTCGTTGGGTCCATGACCATCGCCCCGCGGCAGCCGGCAGGCTATCCGTCTTAATAGGGATTGAATCGGATGAGGCGCAAGCTTACTCCCAGTTTGAGGGACCGTGCATGCGTACCCCAGCACCAAACTCGTGCACTAGGAACGCCGTTCGCGCGCAATCTTAATGACATTACTTTCATTTTCCTCCGCGTGGCCGCCCTCGCAAAGTTGCCTGAAGGCCTGCGCCGCGAGACCGCCGAATGGTGCCCCGAGGTCGAGCTTGCGCGCCAGCCGCAGCGCATAGTCGACGTCTTTGAGCCGCAGCCGGGGTGTGAAAGTTATGTTGCGATTCCGGTCGCCCTCGATCATGCGTCGCGTATTGCGGACAACCTGCGGGCTGGCCGCCTGGCCGGTCGCGATGGCCGCCGCCACGACTTCCAAGTCGAGTCCCGCTCGCTCGGCCAGCGCCATGCTTTCAGCCGCCGAAGCGATCTGCACCGCCCCCAGCATGTTGATAATCAGTTTGTACGCCGTGCCCGTTCCGACGGCGCCGAAATGGATGACGCGCTGAGAAAACGCAGGTGAACCGCCGCGAACGTGATTTTCACAGCCAGCCAGAGCACCAGCCAAACCACGATG
>DATBCZ010000313.1:0-9224 GCA_036270175.1 Steroidobacteraceae bacterium
TCGTCGAGGAAGATCACCTCTTGGTGGTGAATGTCGGCATGGACGGGCACTTCGTAGCCGGCGAGATCGTGATTGACGAAGAAACCCAACCGCTTGTCGACCGCGAGCGCTTCCATGAGCGCGCCCCCGACCCCCATGGTCATCGCGCCGATCACCTGGCTGCGCGCCGTCTTCGGATTCAGGATACGGCCCGCCGCGCAGACGGCAAGCATGCGCCGCACGCGAATCTCCGCCGTCAGGGCATCGACGCCGACTTCGACGAAATGCGCACCGAAGGTCGTTTCCGCGTACGTCTTGTCGAGGTTGCCGTATTCGATGGCATCTTCCGCGGTGAGGCCGGATTCCCCAGCGGCTTGGCCGAGGGGCACGCTGCGAGCGCCCGAGCTGACTTGGCCGTCCGCGAACACTGCATCAGCGGCGTTGAAGCCGAGCTTCCGCGCCACGGCTTCGCGCAGCTTGACGCAAGCCGCGAAGACGCCGGAAGTTGAGTTGGTGGCGCCGAATTGCCCACCGGAACCGCACGACGCCGGGAAGGCGGTATCACCGAGGCGGACCACGACCTTGTCGAGTGGCACCCCCATCATCTCCGCAGCGGTCTGCGCGATGATCGTGTAGCTGCCCGTGCCGATGTCGGTCATGTCGGTTTCGACCGTTATGACGCCCCGGTTGTCGAGCCGGACGCGCGCGGCCGACTTTTGGACCACGCTGCCACGTATCGCTGCGGCGACGCCGCTTCCAACGAGCCAGCGCCCTTCGCGCCTGGCGGCGGGCCGTGGGTTGCGCCTGCTCCATCCGAAGCGGTCCGCACCGACGCGCAGGCACTGCGCAAACGCGCGCCGCGAGAAGGGACGTTTGGGATTCTCTGGATCGACCTGGGTGTCGTTGCGGATCCGGAATGCGACGGGATCCATGGCCAGCTTCCCGGCCATTTCGTCGATCGCGATCTCCAGCGCCATCAGGCCGGTCGCCTCGCCCGGCGCGCGCATGGAGTTGCCTTCGGCGAGATCGAGAACGGCGAGCCGCGTGGCCGTCATCCGGTTCGCGCCAGCATAGAGGAGGCGAGTTGGGTTGACCGCGCCGTCGGCCTTACCGCCCGGCAGGTTGCCGGACCAGCACTCATGGCCTATCGCTGTGATGTCGCCGTCGCGTGTGGCGCCGATGCGGATGCGTTGGATCGTGGCGGGTCGATGCGTCGTGTTGTTTGGTATCAACGGCCGCGTCAGCGCCACCTTCACCGGCCGCCCGGCCGCACGAGCGCCGAGAGCCGCGAGGACTGTGTCGGAGCGCACCCACAGCTTGCTGCCGAAGCCGCCCCCGATGTAGGGCGAGATCAGGCGGACATTTTCTTTCGGGATGCCCAGCGTCTGCGCCAGGTCACCCCGGCTCTGGTCGAGCATCTGGGTCGAGGTCCACACCGTGACCTTGCCCCCATTCCAGGCCGCGATCGAAGCGTGCGGCTCCATCATCGAGTGGCTGTGGTCCGGCGTCGTATAGGTCGCATCGAGTTGGACCGCCGCTGCGGCGAACGCGCCGGCAAAATCACCCACCGCGGTATCTGCCGCGCCGGTGGTGATGCCCGAGGGCTTGGTCGCCGAGTCTTTCGCCGCGGCGAGGTCGAATGATCCTTGAGCCTTGACGTAGTCGACGCGGACCAACTGCGCCGCGGCGCGCGCTTGCTCGAATGTCTCTGCCACCACCAGCGCGATCGCCTGATGGTAGTGTTGGATCTCCGGGCCGCCGAGCAGCCTGGCGGTGTTGCGCTCGGCCCTGCCGAGCGGCCCGGCATTGCTCGCCGTCACGATGACCCGCACGCCGGGCGCAGACCTGGCGGCGGTCAGATCGATGGAAGCGATCCGGCCCTTTGCGATGGCCGAGCCGATCACGTACCCATACGCCGGGTTGGGCGCGATGTCGTGCCACTCATAGGCGTAGGGCGCGGTGCCGGTGGTCTTTCGCGGCCCGTCGATCCGATCGATCGGTTGACCGACCACCTTGAGCTGGTCGATCGGATTGGTGCTCGCGGGGACGTCAAACTTCATGCGTCACCCTTCGCTTCTGCCAGCACCGCCGCGAGCGTGCGCTCGGCGAGGGGTACCTTGAATGCGTTCTCGGGAGTCGTTCGCGCACCCATTAGCAGCTGCGCCGTAACCGCCTTAGCGCCGCGCGGCATCTGGGTCTCGGCCGCTTCGACGCGCCAGGGCTTGTGCGCCACGCCGCCCAACGCGACGCGACCGGTGCCGTCGCGCTGCACGATGGCGGCGACGGAGACCAGGGCAAATGCATAGGAGGCACGGTCGCGCACCTTGCGGTAGATGTGCGTGCCGCCCACGGGCTTGGGCAAGGTCACTGCGGTGATGAGCTCGCCCGCGGCCAACACGGTCTCGACCTGTGGCGTATCGCCGGGCAGCCGGTGAAACTGGGCGATCGGAATTGTTCGCGTCGAGCCATCTGCCCGCATGGTTTCCACCGTCGCGTCGAGAGCGCGCATCGCAACCGCCATGTCGCTCGGATGGGTCGCAATGCAAGCGTCGCTCACGCCGATAACCGCATGCCCGCGGCTGAAACCGCCGATCGCGCCGCAGCCGCTGCCGGGCGCGCGCTTGTTGCAAGGTTGGTTGGTGTCGTAGAAATAGGGGCAACGGGTCCGCTGCAACAGGTTGCCTCCGGTAGTGGCGGCATTGCGCAACTGACCAGAAGCGCCCGCAAGGAGCGCGCGCGACAGCACGCCATAGTCCCGCCGCACGCGCGGATCCGCGGCGAGATCCGTGTTGCGCACCAACGCGCCGATACGCAGCCCGCCCTCTGGGGTGGCCTCGATCTTGTCCAGTGCGAGGCCGTTCACGTCGATGAGATGCATCGGCGTCTCGATCTCGTTCTTCATCAGGTCGAGCAGATTAGTGCCGCCCGCAATGAACTTGGCCCCCGGCGTGCGCGCCGCCGCCGCCACAGCCTCGGCCGGAGAGCCCGCCCGTTCGTAGGTGAAGGATCTCATGCGTTCCTCCAGGGGACATCGGTGATGGCATCGACAATGTTGGAATACGCTCCACAACGGCAGATGTTGCCGCTCATGCGCTCGCGTATCTCCGCGGGCGTCGCCTGCGGCGGCGCGGTGAGGTCAGCGCTGACGAGGCTCGGGATGCCGGCCTTGATCTCGCCGAGCACGGCCACGGCCGAGCAGATCTGCCCGGGCGTGCAATAGCCGCACTGGTAGCCGTCGTGCTTCACGAAGGAAGCCTGCATCGGGTGCAATTTCCCCGGCGTGCCCAACCCCTCGATGGTCGTGATCGCACGACGCTCCTGCATGACTGCGAGGGTCAGGCACGACAGTACCCGGCGGCCGTCGACGATCACCGTGCAGGCGCCGCATTGACCGTGATCGCAGCCTTTCTTGCTGCCGGTGAGATGCAAGTGCTCGCGCAGCGCGTCCAGCAGCGTGGTCCGGGTATCGAGACTGAGTTCCCGGACGTTGCCGTTGACTTGCAGTGTCACCTTCGAGACGACGGGCGACCCGGTCGTGGGAGTTTCGGCAGCCGCGGCCGTGGACGGCAGCGTCACCGCTACCGCGGACGTGGCTCCGACGATGAGAAAATCACGCCGACTCAGCTTGATGTCGTTGGAATCGTCCATCTGTTGAATCTCCTCGAGATCGGGATAATGCGCGCGGGGATAATCGAGATAATAGAAGGAACGTGCGCGGCAGGACGGTGGCAAACATCAGGCGGCGAGACGCTCAATCTCGGCAAGGGCTTTAGCCAACCCCGCTTCCTTGCTCTGCGGGCTGATGTTGAGTCCTTCGGCGTAGACGAATTCCACGGCGGCGATGCCTAGGAAGCGCAGGAAGTCGCGCACGTAGCTCGTTTGAGTGTCCAGTGGCGTGCCAACATAGAGGCCGCCGCGCGCCGCGAACACGTAGGCCTTCTTGCCGGTGAGCAGACCCACCGGACCCTTGTCGGTGTATTTGAACGTGATGCCGACACGGGCGATGTGGTCGAAGTAAGCCTTCAGCTGCGATGGCACGCCGAAGTTGTACATCGGTAAGCCCAGCACGATCACGTCGGCTTGCTTGAGCTCGTCGATCAGATTGTCGGAATACGCCACCACCGCGTGTTGGGCGACGGTACGCTCTTCTCGCCGGGTAATAAAGGCGCCAAAGCGCTCACTGTCGAGATGCGGTACCGGGTCAGCAGCGGCGACATCGCGCTTGACGATCTTTGTCCCAGGATGGCTCTGTTGGAAGGCAGCGACGAACTGGTTGGCCAACTGGCTGGACTGTCCGTTGGCATTGTTCAGGCTGGCGTTGATCTGCAGCAGGGTAATCATCTGAGCCACCGGCCGAAGAAGGTGAAAGTGCGATCCCACGCCTGTTGCGACCAGACTGGGTCGTACTGGGTTTGCGGGATGCGTCCCGGCCCGACAGCGGTCTCGTTGGCAAAGGCATGGCGTGCCAGGTAGCGGTGGAAGTCGAAGTTCACGCCGGCTTCACGCAGTTTGTCCTGCAGCGGATCGATGGTGCTGATGGGGAAGAACTCGTCCTGCGTGGCCCAATGTCCCTGCAGCCGCGCCTGGATCTTGGTTGCGTCGATGTACTCCAGCGGTGGGCAACCGTACCAGACCACGCCGGCGTCGATCTCAGGGCACGTGCACAAGGCCAGCAGCGTCAGCGCACCCCCCATACAAAAGCCGGTTACCCCGACCTTACCGCTGCGCGCCTTCAGGAACTGCACGGCACCGCGAACGTCCTGAGAGGCAGCATCGCCGAAGTTCAGGCCCGTCATCAGGTGATGTGCTTCGTCGGCCTCAACCGTCGACTTGCCGCGGTAGAGGTCGGGAACGAGCGCGATGTAACCCGCGCTCGCCAGGCGGTCGGCGACGCCGCGGATTTGTTCGTTGACCCCCCACCATTCCTGGATGACGACGATTGCCGGTGCACCGGCGGCGTGCTGGGGCTCGGCCAGGTAGCCCTGAATAATCTGTCCGTCGGGGCGTTTGAAGGTGACTGTCGTTGCCATAGGTAGACTCCAACTTGTGCATGTCATTTGTGCAGGTCATCGATCCATCGGATCAACTCAGGCGTCTCGACGCCCTCGATATCCAGGTTGTATACGAGACCCGTCTGGCCGCTACGCGCCAACACGCACTGTAACTGCAAGTCGGGGCTTGGATTGATCTCCTGGTGTGGGACGTAGGGCGGTACGTAGATAAAATCTCCGGCGGCGGCCTCGGCCTCGAATTCGAGGCGCTCGCCCCAGCGCAGCCGTGCGACGCCGTTGAGAACGTAGATCACGGTCTCCAGGTCGCCGTGGTGATGGGGGCCGGTCTTCGCCTTCGCGTCAACGGTGAACGCGCCGGCCCAGAGCTTCGTCGCGCCCGTGTTCGCCGTCGTCACCGCGGCGACACGATGCAAACCCGGCGTCTGTGCTATGTTGGAATCGAACTCTCCAGGGCGGATGATCCGCACACCGTTCGATCGCCACCGCGTCGATGAACTGTTCATATGTCCTGACTCCGTCCTGTCAACGATGACTCAAGCCCCAAACATACGCCGCGACGGCGGATACCTGGTCGGGAGTGAGCTGGGCCCCGCCCATTGGAGGCATCGGAGCGCGGTATTCCTTCGGCTCAGACACGCCCGTGGTGATCGTTTTGGCAATAGCGGGGAAGCTGCCATCGCTCCAAAGCCACTTGGTGTCCGTGAGATCGGGACCCAGAGGTGTGCCGGCGCCATTCGCGCCATGGCAACCCGTGCAGGTCGCGCCAGCCACTTGTCCGTGATAGATCCGATCGCCCAGGGCAACCATTTCCCGCGTCGCCCCCGGCGGAACGGGGAGACTCGCCGCGTTGGCAGTTGCACCCGCATCCGGATGCGTGCCTTCCGGCGGTTTGGCGTCAGCTACACTGATTTTCCCAGCAGGCGCAAAGGCTCCCGGACATGGTGTGAACTTGGCGCTTCTCTCGTCGCTTGCTCCGCCACTGTAGGCGATGCGGTAGATCCGTCCGCGCACGTCGTCTGAAACGTAAAGCGACCCGTCGGGCCCAACCGCCACGCCGGAGGGGCGATGGTCTGCCTGGCCCGGCGACTCCATCGCGCCTGCAAATCCGTCGGCAAATATCTCGCACTTACCAGCCGCGTGAGTGCCCGCCAACCCCTGGAATATGACGTTGTAACCCCCCTGCGGATAGGGCGCCCGATCCCACGAGCCATGGAAGGCGATGAATACACCGTGGCGGTAGCGAGCCGGAAATTGTTGCTTGTCGTACAGCGCCATTCCATTCGGCGCCCAATGTGCGGGAAACGCCGCAATGGGAGCTAGCTTGCTGGCGCAGATACCGACCTTCTTTCCCCCGTCGCCGCCGTACTCGGGAGCGAGTACCAGTTTGCGCTGTAGCGCGTCGTAATAACACTCCGGCCAACCGTAGTCACCGCCCTTGGTCAGCCGCAGCAACTCTTCAGCCGGAAGCGTCGCTTCCTCTTCTGGCTTATATAGATCGGGCCAGTTCGCATGCAACTGGTCGCGCCCGTGTTGAGTCACAAATATATGATCCGCCGAATCGATGCCGAATCCTTCCGCGTTACGGATACCGGTGGCGAAGCGCTCCGCCGGCGAAAACGTCTGGTTCGTCTTGTTCGCGTCATACCGCCAGATGCCGCCGCGCGTCTGTAGCTCCGTGCAGGGGACGATACCCGGAGAACTCGCTATGCGGTTTTTTTGCTGACAAGCGTTGGTCGCGGTGGCTACGTCGACGTACAGGGATCCGTCGCTGTCGATCACGAACGGATGCATGGGGTGGTCGCCGCCGAGGGGCAGTCCGGAAACGATCGTCACCGGCGGCCCTTGTGGCACGATCGAGCCCGCCTGCAAGGTGTAGCGAACGATCTGGTCGTTGATCTCCGCGTATAGAGCACCTCCATACAAACCGATTCCTGTACCCCCCGCTCCGCCACTCTGGACGGTCGCACCGAAGCGCTGGTTCACGTCCGCTTTGCCGGAGCCGGTAGTGTCTTGCAGGGCAACCAGGAACCCGCCCGCATGCGGCGTGTCATTGCCGTAATAGCGGCCGGACCAGGTGTTGACATAAACGACCCCGTTCGGCGCCACAACCATGTGGCGGGCATGACCTATGCCGTCGGCAAAGATGGTCGCGCAAAAGCCGGCCGGCAACTTCAGTCCGCTGTCATCACGAGGGCAGGCTGTGCCGGCAGTTGGTGCGGCGGAGCTGGCGCGCGAGTGTTGAGCCGACGCGGACGGACTGACGGCGCACAACGCGCCGAGCGTCGCAACGACGGACAGCAGACTTCTGAACGGGTCGGGAAAACGCATTGACTCCTCTCCTCAGTTTGATTCGCGAACGAGCAGTGTTCGCACGACCAGGCAGTGCCTGAGGGTAGGAATAACATCCACGGTGACGAAATCCATGTCGGCCACCGTTTCAACTGAAACGGACTGGTGTCGCGATCGGCCGCACGCGCGTCTCGGCGAAGGCGATCCAAAACGCGCTGCAGCGGATTCACCCGGGGGAGCGAGACGCTCTGGCCGGCGCTTCTGCGCAGCCGGGATCGAAACTTGCTAGGTCCGCTAGCTCCGCACCAGACCCGGCTTGAGTTGTCGCACCCCATGAGCATCGCCACTGCGGTCGTCGACGCCCACGTGCACATCCACGCGTGCTACGAGCTCGAAGAGCTTCTGGACAACGCGCATATGAACCTCTCGCGGGCCCCACGGACGGGTGCTGCGCGCAATACACCGGGTGACCAGGCGCTATTCCTGCTGATGACCGAATGCGCGCGCGACGATTACTTCGGCGCGCTGTATGAGGCATCCCGAACCGCCCCGAGCGCGGGCCCCGGTTTGGGACGATGGTCGATGCTTCCAACCGAGGAGCGGATCAGCCTGCGTGCGGCCAGCGATGCGCGTCATTTGTTCATCATCGCCGGCAGGCAGGTCGCCTGCCGCGAAGGACTCGAAGTACTGGTGCTGGGAACCCGGCGCCGGTTTCGGGACGGATTGCCGATCCGTGAGGTGTTGGCCGAAACCGCAGCATTGGGCGTGCCACGCGTCATTCCCTGGGGACCGGGAAAGTGGCTGTTCCGACGCGGACGGCTGCTCAATGAGTTGGTGCGTGATTTCCGGAGTCCGACGCTCTTTCTGGGAGACGAGGGTGGCCGGCCGGCGTTCTGGGGGTATCCGGCGCATTTCGGGGAGGCGGCGCGCCTGGGCGTTCGCGATCTGCCCGGCACCGATCCTCTGCCGTTTCCCCATGACGTCGACAAGGTAGGCCGCATGGGCTTTCGCCTGGAACTCGACCTCGATCCCGCACGCCCGGCCGCCAGCCTGATGAGCGTCCTGACCTCGCAGGGCGCGCGGCTGGAGCGCTTCGCGGTCCTGGAGTCGCCATTGCGGTTCGTACGCAACCAGATCGGCATGCAACTTCGCAAGCGCCGTCGGGCCTGAGGACGAGCGATGTGCGGCATTTCGGGGGTGGCAACCAAAGGCGCGACACCGTCGCGCGAGCTCATCGGGGCGATGTGCGATGTGATCCGCCATCGCGGTCCGGATGGCGACGGTATGTATATCGCCCCGGGAATCGGCTTGGGGATGCGCCGTCTGGCCGTGATCGATCTGGTGACAGGCGCACAGCCGGTCGCGAACGAAGCCGGCACCGTGCATGTCGTCTTCAACGGTGAGATCTACAACTACCGTCAGTTGCGCCGCGAGTTGCTCGCCAAGGGACACCGGTTCCGCGGTAACAGCGACAGCGAGATCATCCCTCACCTGTACGACGAGTACGGCCTGGATTTCATTTCGCTGTTGAATGGGATGTTTGCGATAGCACTGTGGGATGACAGGCAGAAAAGCCTGTTGTTGACGCGCGACCGCGTTGGGATCAAGCCGCTCTTCTACAGTCTGCACAGGGGAAGTCTGTACTTCGCCTCGGAAGTAAAGTGTATTCTCGCGGCGGGCGGCACCGCCGGCGAGATCGACCCGCTCGGACTCGACCAGCTACTGACTTTCGAATACACAGCGAGTCCCACGACCTTATTCAAGGACGTCAGGAAGCTGGCGCCCGGATCGTGGCTCTCGTGGCACGCAGGCACGATGCGCGAGGGTCGCTTCTGGTCGATTTCCACAGAGCCCGCCGCGCCGCTGCTCGATGTGCCCGTGCCCGAAATCGCGGAACGGTTGTGCCACACCCTGAAGGAAGCGGTGCGCCGCCAACTGGTGAGT
>DATBCZ010000314.1:0-10702 GCA_036270175.1 Steroidobacteraceae bacterium
CGCCGGTCGATATTCATTGCGCGACACAGCAAGCCAGGGCCCCATGTCTTGTCCGTGACGCCAGAGATCGGCTCGAGTCCGCGCAGCAGCACGGCGTGGGGCACGCCTGCCGGTGCGGTCACAATGTTCAGGCAGTACCAGAACCCATAGATGAAATAGACATAGGCATGCCCCGGCTCGCCAAACATGATTTCTGTGCGCGCGGTGCGGCCACGGGCAGAGTGCGCTGCCAGATCTTTAGGCCCCATGTAGGCCTCGGTCTCGACGATGCGCCCGACGCGGACCGTGCCTCCATCATCGTGCACGAGATGCATGCCGATGAGATCACGCGCAATGGCAAGCGTGCCCGGGGCATAAAAGTCTCGAGGAAGTTTGCGGGCTCGGGTCACTAGCCCGCATCGTACGCAGTGTTGAGCTACTTCGGAACTGCGGTGCCGGCATCAGCAATGCGGACGTCGTTCTTCACGCTCTTCACACCTTCAATCGCGCGGATATCCGCTTCCGCCAGTTTGGCCTCCGTCGGTGTCGTAGCTACTCCGGTCAACGTGACGTTGCCCTGGTAGACCTCGATGCTGAAGTCACTGGACCTGACGTTGTTGTCCTTGATCAGCGCGGCTTTGGCACGCGCTGCTATGGTTGTGTCGTCGACGTATTGTCCCGCGGTCTGCTGGTGATGAATGACCCTACATCCAACCGTGGAGAACAGTGCAACCGCGGCCACGGTCGTGAATTTCAGTGAGGGGCGCATGGGGAAAAACCTCGTATAGATTTAGTTGAGCGGACGCTTTGGGATGACCGATTCAGCAAGGGAAGGACCTGATGCAGCATCCACCATCGGCCTCGCGGCTACCCGGCAGACATTCCCCGTGCCTACCCCTTCTGATGACTCGTATTTTCGAACGCCGGTCGCCTCCAAAGGTCTACAATAGGAACGCTCATTTTCGCCTTTCGGAGGTGGGAATTTGAGCTGAATCAAGAGGATGGACCTCTTTGGTAGAAACTACATGATACGTGGATTGCTGCTTTCCCTGCCGCTCTGGGGCCTTTCGCTTCTGGCCAGCACCAGCCAGGCGACCGTCTTCGACATTCCCACTGACGGCTCATCCGTCGTTGGCACCGACAACCACATGGCTGCGGTGTACAAGGACACGCTGCTGGAGATCGCGCGCCGTAACAGTCTCGGGTACTACGAGATCATCCGCGCGAATCCAGGCGTCGATATGTGGCTGCCCGGTGCGGGCACCGACATCATGTTGCCTGGCCGGCGAATCCTGCCTCCGGGTCCGCGTGAAGGCATTGTCGTGAATCTCCCCGAGCACCGGTTGTATTACTACCCGAAGGCTAAGAAGGGAGAGAAGCAGGTCGTGATCACCTACCCGGTGAGCATCGGCAAAATGGATTGGAAGACGCCGATCGGCGAGACCCGTGTCATCCAGAAGGAAAAGCATCCGAACTGGTATCCCCCCGAGGGCGTTCGAAAAGAGCATCTCGCGAATGGTGATCCGCTCCCGGCGGTTGTTAAGGCCGGACCTGACAATCCGCTCGGCGACTACGCTATGCGCCTCGCCGCCGGCAACGGTACATACCTCATTCATGGCACCAACAACCCGATGGCCGTCGGCATGGCCATCACGCACGGCTGCGTTCGCATGTACCCTGAGGACGTCGCGGCACTATTCCCGCTGATCCCCGTGGGCACGAAAGTGTGGCTCATCAATGAGCCGGTGAAGGTAGCGTTTGTGGACGGCGAGTTGCTGATGGAAGCACACCCGCCGGTGGATGAAGAAGGCCAGAACACGTCCGAGCCCGATCTGGATCTGCTGTCGCAGAAACTCGATCAGGCGCTCGGTAGCACGACGGCTGCCATTCATTGGGATTTCGCGAAGGAAGCGTTGCAGGCGGCGAATGGAATTCCCACGGTGGTGGGTTTGCAGGCTGACCTGGATACCGCTCCGAGTGCCGATCCGGCGGCTCCGGTGGCGACCGCGCCTCCGGCCGCGGCAGCACCTGCGGCACCATCAAAGGCCGCAGTGTCGACTTCGGAATCGGTACAGGTGGACTCGGACGCCGCCCAGGCAACCGTGACTTTGGGGCCGGCAAAGGCTGAGCCCGACGCCGCGCCTGCAACAACACCGGCTGCTGCCGAAGCGTCTCCCCCTGCGACGCCACCAACCGCCGCCGCGTCGCCGCCTCAGCCCTAAAGAGAACTGACCCCCGCGGGCGAGGCGAGGGTACTCGCCGCCTGCCGCTTACCGAAATCCCTTTCGCAACGACCGCAATGTCGCAAACAACTTCAACAGTGTCGTGGCCCGCGACAGAATCGATATTGCTCCCGTGGCAAACGTCATCCACGACAGGAATCTCTTCGGTCTGAATAAACTGATGATCCCCGCCGCGGCGGCGAGCCACGCCAGCGGGTGATTGGCGGCCAGTCCCGGCGCTCGCGCACCCCAGCCCGCAACCTGCGCCGACGGCCGCAACTGCTCCAACCGATAGGCCAACTCAGCCCGCTGTTCTTCACAGCGCATCAGCAGCGTCCGGCGACGCGCCTCCAAGTCGGAAGTGCGGCTCATGGCGTTCCCCTGGCACTGTGTTGATCATGCTCGAGTTGCTGTAGCGTGCCGTCGAGCATATTCGGCCGGCTTCGGAACGTGCGCGCCCCGACGGCGCCGAAAATAACGGCGAGCAGCAGAAACAAAACAGTGCCGCCCACCAACCCCACCATCCGATGGGTATCCCACAACGCCACCACGATGCTGACCAGCCCAAATACCAGCGCCAGCAATCCGCACGCGAGCGCAGCCACCGCCCAAAGCAGCATCTGCACGACCCGTATCAGATACAGCTCAACTTCCACCGCGGCCAGATCCAGCCGCGTCCTGAGTGTGTCGAGCCCCGTAGCGAACAGCCCGCGAAGCGCCCCAGTGTGCGGGCCGCTTCCCATGGCGTCGGTATCGGTAGGTGGCGCTCGCTCGTCCACTACTTGTTACGCCCCATGAGAATTCCGACCAACAGCGCGACACCACCGGCAATCGCAAGCGCCTGCCACGGGTTGTCGCGGACGTAACCGTCAACCTGTTTCGCACGGCCCTTGACCACGTCTTCCAGACCGGACATCCGATCACGAAGGGCCTGCAGCGACTCCTCGGCACGCTCGCGTGCCTCAGAGGCCTTTTCGCCTGCCTGGCCGGCGGTGGCCCGCAACAGCGCTTCGGCGTCGCTGACCAACGCGTGCAGATCGTCTGCCAGTTTCCCTGCATCGAAAAATTGATTCATAGCGGTGCTCCTGAGGTGGTTCTAAGTGAGAGTTCGTTGAATTTACGCATATTTTCTGGGAAACCGCGAGGCTCGGGCCTTAGTCGCACCCCCCTCGTGCTTATGATGGTGGCAAGCCGCGTGCCCGCAAGGTAGGGACTTACCGTTTAGCGGTCGCCTACCACTGCCACAGCACCCCTCACCATCACCAATTCCTCATCCACCGGGATCACCTGCACCCTCACGCGGCTCGCAGCCCCGTGGATCGCCGCCTCAGTCCCCCGCGCCGCGCCGTTAGCCGCAGCATCCAATTCAATCCCCGCCCACCCCATCCCGGCGAGCGCCCGCTCACGCACTTCCGGCGAGTGTTCCCCAACACCACCCCCGAACACGATCCCGTCGCATCCCCCGAGAACAGCACAAAACGCTCCGATGTACTTGCGCAGGCGGTAGCAATACAGCTCGACGGCGAATTGCGACGCGGGCGCCGGATCGGCGAGTAATTCCGAGGGGTTCCCTGTCTTGCCGGAAAGTCCCGCGAGCCCCGACTCATTATTCAACAGCCCGACGAGTTGCTCCGCCGACATCCCGAGCCGCTTCTGCAGATAAGGCAGGATTGACGGGTCCACATCCCCCGACCGCGTCGCCATCACCAGTCCCTCGAGTGGGGAGAACCCCATCGAGTTGTCGACCGGCTGACCCTGGTCGAGCGCCGTGACCGAGCAACCTCCACCGAGTTGCACCGTGATGAGCCGCCCGCCGCCACGCAAGGCTGGGTATAACTCACACCATCGGCGCCACATGGCCTCATGTGCGAGTCCGTGAAAACCGTAGCGACGCACGCCGTGATCAACCCCGATGCGCGCGGGGAGTGCGTACTCAGCTGCGCGACGGGGTAACCCGCTGAAGAACGCGGTATCGAACACCGCCACTTGCACCACATCGCGACCGAACTCAGCTCGCGCGGCCTCGATCCACTCCAGCGCCTTAGGATTGTGCAAAGGCGCGAGCTCCGACAATTTCCGAATGTCCTCGACGACGCTGTCATCGATACGCGCCGGAGCGGTGAAACGCGTACCACCGTGAACCACACGATGCGCAACGACATCCGGCGGCGAGCGTAGCTTCCGGAGAAATCCTGCGAGCACTGCTCGCGGCTCGATTTCGCCACCGGAATGGTGTTCACTCTCAATAGGTTTCAGAGCGTGCCCTGCCGCGGTGTCATACACGGCCATCTTGACGGAAGTGCTGCCGCTGTTGAGGGTGAGGATGATCATGAGATTGTCGCAATGATTCCGTACAAGACCCTGGATGGCGCGTCCGCGGAGAATAGTCGCCTCAGCAATGATCCGCTGCCGGAATGGTTCCTGCTACAACGGGGGCTCGCGTTGCTTACACCAAGGAATCGCCGATGTCCGCCGAGCTGAAAGCGACCGAAGGTCCTCTGAACGAGACCGAGCTGCAGCGCGTGCATGCCTGGTGGCGGGCGGCGAATTACCTGGGCGTCGGGCAGATCTACCTGCTCGACAATCCGCTGCTCACTGAGCCTCTCACCCTCGAGCACGTCAAGCCACGGCTCCTGGGGCACTGGGGCACCACGCCTGGATTGAACTTCCTCTACGCGCACCTGAACCGGGTCATCATCAAGCGCGATCTGAACATCATTCCCATCATCGGTCCTGGCCACGGCGGACCGGCCCTGGTGGCCAACACCTGGCTGGAGGGTAGCTACAGTGAGCTCTACCCCGGAGTGTCGCGCGACGCGGTTGGCATGCAGCGCCTGTTCAAGCAATTCTCCTTTCCTGGCGGGATCCCGAGCCACTGCGCGCCCGATGTCCCCGGCTCGATCAACGAGGGGGGCGAGCTCGGTTATTCGCTCTCGCATGCCTTCGGCGCCGCGTTCGACAATCCGGATCTCATCGTCGCCTGTGTCGTCGGTGACGGCGAGGCGGAGACCGGCCCGCTCGCGACGGCCTGGCATGCGAACAAGTTCCTGAACCCCGCCAGCGACGGCACGGTGTTACCGATCCTCCATTTAAATGGTTACAAGATCGCGAACCCCACGATTCTCGCGCGCATCCCGCGCAGCGAACTCGAGAGCCTGCTGACGGGCTACGGCTGGCAGCCCTACTTCGTAGTGGGCGATGAGCCCGCATCGATGCACCAGCAGATGGCAGCGACTCTCGAGCGCGTGCTCGATGAGATCGCGTCGATCAAGGAGCGTGCACGCAGTAGCGACAAGATGCTCCGCCCGCGCTGGCCGATGATTGTTCTGCAGAGCCCGAAGGGCTGGACCGGACCGAAGATTGTCGACGGCGTACAAGTGGAGGGTACCTGGCGTGCTCACCAGGTGCCGCTGGCCGGGCTGGCCACGAATCCTGCCCACCTGCGCCTGTTGGAAGAGTGGCTGCGCAGTTATCGGCCGGCGGAGTTGTTCGACGCCAGCGGCGCTCCCCGGCCGCAGATCCTGGAGCTCGCGCCGCAGGGCACGCGTCGCATGGGCTCGAACCCGCACACCAACGGGGGCTTGTTGCTCGCAGACCTCGACCTGCCGCCGATTGCCGCTTACGCCGTGAGTGTTCCTGAGCCCGGCAAGAAGATGGCCGAGTCCACCCGCGTTCTCGGCGAATGGCTGCGCGACCTTTTCAAGAACACCGCGCAGTCCCGTAATTTCCGGCTCTTCGGACCGGACGAGACGGCCTCGAACCGCCTCGACGCGGCTTACGAGGCCACCAGCAAAACCTGGCTCGGGCAGATTATCCCCGGCGATACCAACCTGAAGGCCGACGGCCGGGTGATGGAGGTTCTGTCCGAGCACCAGTGTCAGGGTTGGCTCGAAGGTTACCTGCTGACCGGCCGCCACGGCCTGTTCAATTGCTATGAAGCCTTCATCCACATCGTTGACTCGATGTTCAATCAACACGCGAAGTGGCTGGAAGCTACGCGCCGCATTCCCTGGCGCCGCGCCATCGGCTCACTCAACATCCTGCTCAGCTCGCATGTCTGGCGCCAGGACCATAACGGCTTCTCGCACCAGGATCCGGGCTTCATCGACGTCGTGGTCAATAAGAAGTCGAGCGTCGTGCGAGTGTATCTTCCGCCGGATGCGAACACGCTGCTGTGCGTGGCCGATAAGTGCCTGCGCAACCGGAACGTCGTCAATGTCATCATCGCGGGCAAGCAGCCCGAGTTGCAGTGGCTCGACCTCGATGCGGCTATCAAACATTGCGCCGCCGGTATCGGCATTTTCGAGTTCGCGAGTAACGACACCGACGGCGATCCCGATGTTGTCATGGCTTGCGCGGGCGACGTTCCCACCATGGAGACGCTCGCCGCCGTCAGCATCCTGCGCAAGCAGGTTGCCGAACTCAAGATCCGGGTCGTCAACATCGTCGACCTGATGACCCTGCAGCCCGAAGAGGAGCACCCGCACGGCCTCAAGTCGCGCGAGTTCGACACTTTGTTCACGACCGATAAGCCGGTTCTGTTCGCCTTCCACGGGTATCCCTGGCTCATTCATCGCCTCACCTACCGCCGCCACAACCACGACAATTTCCACGTGCGGGGTTTCAAGGAGGAGGGAACGACCACCACGCCTTTCGATATGGTGGTGCGGAACGACCTCGACCGTTTCCACCTGGTGATGGACGTGATCGACCGGGTGCCCAAGCTCGGCTACCGTGCCGCCCACCTGAGGCAGGCCATGCGCGACAAGCTTACCGAGCACGCCCATTACATCGTCCGCCGGGGCGAAGACATGCCGGAAGTCCGCGACTGGGTATGGCAGGATAGCCGGGACGAGAGTCACAATTCTTGAAGCGACGCGCCTGCGCGCGTGAGGATTTTTTGCATGAACGCCAACGCTGACAATCCGCTGCTGAAGCTCAACAAGCTGGGCCAGAGTGTCTGGCAGGATGACATCGGTCGCACCATGCTCGATGACGGCAGCCTCGCGAAAATCATCGAGGCCGATGGTATTGCCGGCGTTACCTCCAACCCGGCCATTTTCGCGGCCTCCATCAACAAAGAGCCGATCTACCAACGTGCCATTGCGGAGCTCCTGCCGAAGGAAGCTTCCAATATCGCGCTGTACGAGACGCTGACGATCGAAGATCTGCAACGCGCGGCCGATCTGTTTCGCAAGCTGTACGACAAGACTTCCGCTGGCGACGGCTATATCAGCATGGAAGTCTCGCCGCATCTCGCCTATGAGACCGCGGGCACGATTGCCGAGGCGAAGCGCCTCTGGTCACGGCTCGGGCGACCGAATGCGATGATCAAGATTCCCGGCACCGAAGCGGGTCTGCCCGCTATTCGCGACACCATCGCCGCGGGAATCAACGTCAACGTCACGCTCCTGTTCTCGCCGGACCGTTATCGCGCCGTGGCGAATGCCTACTTCGATGGCCTCGAAGCGCGTCTCGCCGCCGGCAAGTCGATCGACAAACTCGCCTCCGTCGCGAGCTTCTTTCTGAGCCGCATCGATACTCTCGTCGACAAACAGCTGGACGACCTCGCCGCCAAGGGTAAGTCGGAGGCGAAGAATCTGCGGGGTAAGTCGGCCATCGCCAGCGCCTGCCGCGCGTATGAGATCTACGAGGGACTGAGCGCTTCGTCGCGGTGGAAAGCACTCGCCAGCCGCGGCGCAAGCCCGCAACGGCTGCTGTGGGCATCGACGTCCGCGAAGGACCCGACATTCAGCCCGGTGAAGTATGTCGAGGAGCTGATCGCGCCCCAGACCGTGAACACCATGCCGCGCGAGACGATCGCCGCCTACCGCACCATGGGCAAGCCCGAGCTGCGGATGCAGGGTGAGATCGCCGGCGCCGCCGCGATCTTCGCGGGGCTGAAGGCGTTGGGAATCAACATGGATGGGGTTGCCGAGCAGCTCGAGAAGGAGGGGGTGAAAAAGTTCATCGAGCCCTTCGACAAGCTGCAAGCGTCGATCGAAGAGCGTCGCATCAAGCTAAAGGCGAGTTAGAAGGGGGCTCTGCTAGGCCACTGACCGCATTTCGTCATCACCCGGCGGCGACCCATTCTGCGACAGCAGAATGACTCGTCCGCCGGTTTTCACGGCCTCGACGGGCGGCGCCGGTTGCCATCCCACCGAGACCCCATCCGGGATCTGCACGTCGGCGTCGACGATGACGCGGCGCAAGCGGCAATTGGCACCGATCCGCGCGCCAGGCAGCACCACAGACTCATCGAGGAGCGTTCCCTCGGCAACCCGGGCGTTCCCCGCCAATACGCTGTTGGTCACTGTGGCTCCCCTCACCACAACACCCCCAGCCAGGAGTGAGTTGGCCACAAACCCATGCCGCCCCGACGCGTACAGAAGCTTGGCCGGCGGCAATTGTTCCGGGAGAGTGAGAATTGGCCACGCGGGGTCGTACAGGTCCATTGGCGGCTCGGGCGTAAGCAGTTCCATATGCGCCTGCCAGTAGGCATCCAACGTCCCTACGTCGCGCCAGTAGCCGGGAGCACCCTCGGCATCGACGAAAGAATAGGCCGCAACCTGATGATCGCGCACGGCTCGCGGCAGAATGTCGCGACCAAAATCATGGGTGGAGGACTCTTCCCCCGCATCACGCCTCAGTTGCTGCTCGAGATAGCTGGTGTTGAAGACATAGACGCCCATCGACGCCAGCACCGTCCGTTGTCCGCTGAGTCCGAGGCTCGACGGCGGCGGCTTCTCAATAAAACTGCGGACGCGCTGACGCTCGTCCACTCCTAACACACCAAACCCCGCCGACTCTTCCAGCGGCACGGGTACGCATGCCACCGTGACGTCTGCGTCACTCGAGGCGTGTTGCTCGAGCAACCGGCGGTAGTCCATTTTGTAAACATGATCACCCGCGAGCACCAACGTGTAACGACTACGCTGTGCCAACAGTAGATCCAGGTTCTGGTGAACCGCGTCAGCGGTGCCGACGTACCACGAACTATGGAGGCGTTGCTGCGCCGGCCATAGCTCCACGAACTCGCCCAACGGCCGCGCCAGAAAGCCCCAACCGGCGCTGATGTGATTGATGAGACTCTGGGCCTTGTATTGGGTCAGCACAGCGATTCGCCGGACGCCCGAATTGACACAATTCGACAAGGTGAAATCAATGTTGCGGAAGCTACCCGCGAAGGGAACGGCGGGCTTGCACTGCCAGCGCGTCAGTTCTCCGAGCCGGGTGCCGTTGCCGCCGGCGAGAATGAGTGCAACCGTCGCGCGCGCCAGATCCGAATCGAATCGACTTTCTGTTCTCATCGCCGCCCGCCCGTGGATCACGTCGCTCTTATACTGCTCATCATCACAGCTCGAGCAAGAAACGTTCCTAACATCGCACCCGGTTGATCCGCGCGTGCGGCCGGCGGGGACCGCGTCCTAACCTGCTGGCGGCGGCGGAAACTCCCGCGCTTGCCCCACTAGCCAATCCCGCAGGGCGGTGACCTTGGGCAAAGTCATATAGGGCTCCGGGCACACGAAATAGTAGGCGAAGCGATGCGGCAGCACCTGTTTGCTGGCCAACACGAGCCGCCCGGCCTGGAGCTCCCCGGCCGCGAGCGTCCAACGCAGGATGCCGTATCCCAACCCTTCGACGGTCGCACCCAGCAACGCCGCCGAGTCATCGAGGAAGGCGCCTCGCAGCCGCGTCAGGGCATCCACATCGCCCTCGCACCAGCTAGTCCAGTCGATCTCGTCGCCGTGAAGCAGCGGCAATCTGGCGAGATCCTCGGCATCCGGGATCGCTCCATATTTTTCTAAAAGCGCCGGTGAGGCGACCGCCACGAGGTACTCGTCGAGAATTTTCTCGCTTCGCAGTCCAGCGTACGTCCCCGTCCCGAGGCGAATCGCCGCGTGAAAATCCGTACGGGCGAAATCCACCAGCTCGGACGAGGTATGGATACGAAAGTCGATGTCCGGGTGCCGTGCGTGCAGGTCCGCGAGCCGCGGCGTGAGCCATTTCTGCAGAAAGGATGAGACTGTCGTGACATTGACCGTCCCGCTCACCCGCTCCTGCCGGATCTGTTGCAGGGCCGTCTCCAACTCGTCCAGTCCGCGGCGCAAACCGGGCAGCAGTCGCGTTCCCTCGAGAGTGAGCTGCACCCCGCGCCCGTTGCGCAGCAGGAGTGGGGTCTGCAGGTAATCCTCGAGCGCCTTGATCTGCTGGCTGACGGCCGCCGGCGTGACATGGAGCGCTTCCGCCGCATCACCGAAGTTGAGACGAGTCGCCACCGCTTCGAACACCCGCAGTGCGTTCAAGGGCAGTCTGTCGTAGGCGGAGGTCAAGGGGGGTCACTCCTGCGGAAGGGCGTCCATAATGCGTTATCCTTAGGAGCCTGTCTGACTAATGCTCGCCTGCTGCGGCCGCCCCTCATCGGCATCCTTCTGCGATCGTGTCCCTTACATAGTCCACGCTATGCGCGGGAAACGATCGCAGAAAGCTGCTCGATGAGG
>DATBCZ010000315.1:0-1993 GCA_036270175.1 Steroidobacteraceae bacterium
CAGGTCGAACACGGCGGATGGGAGCACTTCCATCCGCCGTGCCTTTGTCCGACGCGCGGCACGACGGCGTCCCTACAGATAAGGCAACATCAACCGCGCCGCCCCATCCCGAATCCGCACCGGCAATGAGCGCGCATCGAGCTGGGCCGCGGAAACCCGGCGCCCCTGCTGCGCCGAAATCAACGCGTCGACCTGTTGGGCAACCATCGGGTCGTAGACCTCCAGGTCGAGCTCAAAATTCAGCCGGAAGCTGCGCACATCCCAGTTCGAGCTGCCGATCAGGCTCCAGATACCATCAACGGTCATGAGCTTCGAATGATCGAAGGGAGCAGGGTGCGTCCAGATGCGGCAGCCGGCGCCCAGCAGCGGTCCGATATGGGCGCGCGAGCCCCAATCCACCGTCGGATGATTGCTGTTTTCGGGCAATACAACATCGACCGTGACGCCGCGAAACGCGGCGAGGGCGAGTCCGGTGATGAGCCGGTCGTCCGGCAGGAAGTACGGCGTCATGATACGGACAGCGGAGCGCGCGCAGGCCACCGCCTCGAGAATCATGAATTCGATCTTCTCCAGGTCTTGATCGGGACCCGAAGTCACGACTCTCGCGACACTGTCCCCGCCTGCGACCGGATGTGACTCCGGAAACCACTTCTCACCCGCGAGCTGCTCGCCGGTCGTGAAAGCCCAGTCATCCGCGAAGACGTCGATCAACTGCGCCACGACCGGGCCTTCGAAGCGGAAGTGTGTGTCGATCACGGGATGGCGCGGGTGATCGCGTGTAACGTTCTCGCCACCGATGTTCAACCCTCCCGCGAAAGCGATGCGGCCGTCGATGCCCAGAATCTTTTTGTGGCTGCGCAGGTTGAGAAAGGGCATGCGCCACGGCAGCGTGGAATGCATGAACCGCGCAACCGGCACACGAGCGTTGCGCAGTTGGTGATACGTGGAGGATGTGAAGTATCCTCCGCCGATGCCGTCAATCAGGACGCGCACCTCGACTCCACGCTGCACGGCGCGGACCAGGGCGTCAATGAATTGGCTGCCCGCGGCGTCGGTTCGAAAGATATAAGTCGAAAGCACCACGCTGCGGGTCGCCGCTTCGATCGCGGCGATCATGACCGGGTAGGCCTCATCGCCATTACGCAGAATGGAAATCGCGTTGCCTTTTTCGGCCGGCCGGTTCGTGATCCGGTATCCGGCCTGTTCGAGCTGCGCCAGGTAGTCGTCGCGTCCCGCGGTGATGGCCGAACCATCGACGAGGTCGGTAGGCCGATGGCCACGCATGCTCCGGGCGCGACGTCGCACTCGATTTATCCCCAGCAGGAGATACAGCACGCTCCCCAGAATTGGCGCCAGCCACGCAAGCCCGATCCACGCGGCGCTCGTGTTGATCTCACGCTTGTAGAGCAGCACGTGAGCGGTGACGCCAACGGCGAGTAGCAGATGGACTGCCGACAGGGCTGTTGGCCCGAGAATGCTCGTCATCTCAATTTGGAGTTTTCAGCGCGGACAGTCGACACCGGCTGACAAGCATACTCGCCGGCGTCCTCCCTAGCTATGCAGGTCACGCGGCCGGAAACCCGGCCGCGTCATCCTCACCCCACACTACCAGCGCCGCTCACAGCACGGGTGAACCACCACCACCGGCGCCGCCACATAGGCCCGGGGCCGCCCATAGGGTCCATAGGGCGCCACCACGCAGCCCGCGAGCGAAGCTCCAAACCCCAGAACAATCAGCACCTTTACCAGAGTTTTCATGACCCGATCCTCCGCTTACCGTCTGGGGTATACAACGCGCGAAGGAGCAGGTGGGTGACAGCGCCTGACATCGAAGAGCATCCACTGCATGAATCCTCGACGGATTCAGCCGCAATTCAGGCGATATTCAGACTTCGTTCAGACAGTCGCGAGCGCGCATGGGTCGCGGTGCGCGCTCGCGTTCAGGCCGCCTCAGGTGCGCCAGATTCAAATTGGGGCTAACTCCAACTCAACT
>DATBCZ010000316.1:0-11721 GCA_036270175.1 Steroidobacteraceae bacterium
CCAGAGTGAGCTCGTCCGCTGAAAACGAATGTCGCGATACTCGTCGAAGGTGAGCTTCGCGATGGCGTCGGGCAGCTTGGTCGAACGATTCCTATAGGCCTTGCTGGCCCGGTCCTGCGCGAGTCGCTCGACGGTCGCGAACGTGAATGGCGGGAGTGGTGCGCGCGCGGGGACAGGAGGACGGGTCGGCGCTGCGGCCGCGCCGCCGCCAGGCGCCTGCTGCGTAGCAGCCTGCGAACCAGTGGAACGACGTGAGCTAGCGGCTCCGGTGGAAGACTGGCCCGCGGCGCCCTGACCTGCAGCGCCCTGACCCGCGCCGGTTTGACCGGCGCCGCCTTGACCACCCGTCGCGGACTCACGTCCTGCGGGCTCATGGCCCCCAGTCTCACGGCCGGCAGACTCGCGCGGGGCCGACTCACGACCGCCGGTCTCACGAGCACTCGGCTCGTGCGCGCCCGATTGCCCTCCGCCCCCCGGTTGCTGACCCGGCGAAGCCTGGCCGGTGTTCGGCGGGGAAGCGGGACGGACGACCCGAGTCTTTGGCACCTTGGGTGGCGATTCAGACTTGGTTTCGGGGGTGGTCGGTTCAGACTTCGTCGGAGTCGGAGTCGGAGCCGGAGTCGGAGCCGGGGCCAGTGGCGGCGGCGGTGTTGCTGCAGGCGGCGCTTCAGCAGGCGGCGCACCGCCGGCCGGGTTACCAGTGGGCGGCGTCCCGGCAGGTTGGGTTTGCTCCGGTTCGGGGGGTGTCTTGGCCGGCTGAGGCTGTACGGATGAAGGCGGTGTGGCAGCGGACTGGGTCTGTTCGACGGGCGGCTGGACATCCTTTTGAGGGGGATTTTGCGCCGCTGCAATCAGCGATCCGCCCAGCGCGGCCCCTATCAACGCAATCCCGAACAGCTGCTGTCGTCGTCTCACCAATCAATCCTCAATGCGCAACCCAAGCGCCAGCCTTTTCAGGCAAAAGCAGACCCACCCTGTCGCTATTCAGCGACAAGGTAGGCTCGCTGCAAATCAAAGTGGCCCGGCATACCGGCGGCCGCACCGATTGTCTCAGCGCCTCAACTGAATCGTGTCCGAAAACGGTGTCGGACAATCTCTTACACGATTTGTGTTGTGACTGTCTTCAAGGAACGGGTCAAGCGGGCTGCGCTGGGGCGCTTACGGGCGCCTTGTGTATTGGCGAGGGCGACTTGGGACTCATGGTGCCCCGAATCGGGGCAGAGGGGCAAGCACTCACCCCGGCGGGCGCGGTCACCCCTGGGGCGGGGCAGCCTCGTCGATCAGGGGGATGTGATACGCGGTGAGGATCTGCGTGATCTCGGTGTGGTGCGCGGCGATCCAATCGTCGAGCGTTTTCTGCCAGTCCTTCTCGCCCTGGCGCAGACCCATCGAGATCTCGTAATCGAACTTGATCTGCGGATCCGGCTTGAACGGCACGGTGGTCCATCCCTGCGTACCGCCGTGCCGGCTCACAATAAAGCCGGCGATGGGCCCCCACACGACGGCGACATCAATTTTCCCGGCGGCGAGGTCACGTTCGATGATGGTGTCGGGTGTCTCGTTGGGATCGCCACTCTGCGCCGCATACATCACAGCGTGATCGATCATCCCGTTCTTCAACACCCAGTCGGAAGCCGGCGTCTGGGCAAACATGCCGACCCGCAACGTATGCAGCTTCTCCGGCGGCAACTTCAACAGGTCTTCGGCGGTCTTCAGGTCCTTCAGATCGGGGCGCGGCGTCAGGACCAGCGCGTAGATCGAGTGCATGTACGGTTTCGTCGTGGCCGTGATGTCATAGCCCTTCGGCACACCGATAATGAGGTCGCACTTGAACTGCTGGGTCTGGTCGTCACGCGCCCGCAAGGTGTTGCGAACGAATCCCATACGCTGTGGGAAGTAGGTGTATTCGACTTTCTTGCCAAGGTCGCGCGCCAGCGCTTCGGCTATCTTGTTCTCATAGCCTTCACCGTGGTCGTTCGACTGCGGCATGCTATGAGGGTCGGCGCAGACGCGCAGAGCGTTGTTACCTTGCGAGGTACTGTTGCCCTGCGGAACCTGCCCTTGTGCGTCGGCCCACGGCGCCGCCAACGCTCCCGCCGCCAGGGCCGCACACAATCCACGTAAAACCAAGCCCCTCATAACCCTCAGTCTACTTCTTCGCGGACTTCTGGTCAGCCTGTATGGGGTACAGGTGGCCCGCGGCGATGTTGCCGTCGGAGCGGCCCTTGAGGTAGGCGTAGAGATTTTGCCAATTGTCCACTACGAGCTGCACACCACCGAAGTTGGGCATGCCCTTCTCCAGGCGCCCCTGGGTGACCGTCGTGTGAAACTGGTCCTTCGTCAGCACCTTGAGTGAGTTCACCAGGGCCGGACCCACCAGCCCCTCCTGCGAGGCGCCATGACACCGCTCGCAAGCCATCGCGCGCCAGGTCTTCCAGCCCGCCAGGGTCTTGGGATCCACCTGGTTACCGTCCTTGACGGTGTACAAATCAGTGGTGACCGACTTTCCGCCCGGCACCGCCGGCGGCGGGTCTCCCTGCGCCTGGGCCGCATTCACGAGCGCCCCGGCAGCCAACATCGTCACAACCGAAACCAACACAACAGAACGAGCAATCCTCATCCGCATTTCCCCTCACTTTTACACACGAGCGCCACGCCGCTTGCGCGGCGTGGCGCAGCTCAACACTTCGGGTGATCCCACCGGCGCTGCGCCCCACGGACAGGGCACAGCGCCGCAAGCTCCATTACCCGTCCTCTAAGTATCAGGCAGCGAGAACACGAACAGAGTTCCCCCCAGTGTCGTGTACTTCGCCAGGTCCTTGTAACCACCGACCGCTCCCAGGCCCGCGGTTCCCTCGGTGAGCCCGGCCGCCATGCCGATGCCCGCCCAACCGCCGATACCCGAGTACACGCCGACAAACTGCTTGCCGCCGTACTGGTAGGTGAAGACGTTGCCGATGATTCCCGAGGGCATCTTGAACTTCCACAGATCGTTGCCGGTCTTGGTGTCGACCGCCTTGATGTAGCCCTCGAGCGTGCCGTAGAACGTCACATTACCATCGGTGGACAGCGCGCCCGACCATACCGAGAAGCGCTCCGGCTTCGTCCAGACGATCTTGCCCGCCGCCGGATCCCACGCGATGAAGTTACCCATGCCACCATGACTGTTAGGTGTTGGGAACATCGTCAGCGTGGCACCGACGTACGGCTGTCCCGCGGTGTATTCCACCTGGAACGGCTCGTAGGTCATGCAGACGTGGTTCGTCGGTACGAGAATGTACCCGGTCGCCGGATCGTAGCTGGAAGGCTGCTCGTCCTTCGAGCCCAGCGCCGCCGGGCAAATGCCCTTCACATCGACGTCCGGACCGGTGGTGCCGGGCGAATACTTCTTGTCGACGATCGGACGTCCGGTCTTCATGTCAACCTTGGTAGCCCAGTTCACCTGCGGATCGTACTTCTCGGCGACCAACAGCTCGCCGGTCACACGGTTCAAGGTGTAGCCGAAGCCGTTGCGGTCGAAGTGCGCCACCGCCGGAATATCCTTACCGTCCTTCTTGATGTCCAACAGGATCATCTCGTTGACCCCGTCGAAATCCCACTCGTCGTGGGGCGTCATCTGGTACACCCATTTCGCGGTGCCGGTGTTCAGATCGCGGGCCCAGATCGCCATGGACCACTTGTTGTCACCCGGCCGCTGCGCCGGATTCCATGTGCCCGGATTACCGCTGCCGTAATACACGAGATTCAACTTCGGATCGTAGGCGTACCAACCCCAGGTCGTGCCGCCACCCAGCTTGTACTGGTCACCTTGCCAGGTCTTGAGCGAGGAGTCCTTGCCCACCGGGGCCATCTTGCCGTTGGTCCAGGTCATGGTCTTCGCCGGATCCATGAGCATCTCGGAGTCCTGGCCCTCGCTGTAGGCCTTCCAGACCAGCTTGCCGGTCTTGATGTCGTAGGCGTGCATGCGGCCGCGGACACCGAACTCGCCGCCGGAAATGCCGGTGAGCACCTTGTCCCCGAAGACGTGCGGTGCGTTGGTGTTGGTTTCGCCTATTTTCGCGTTACCGTTCTTGACGCTCCACACCACCTTGCCGGTCTTCGCATCCAGCGCAACCAGCGTGGTGTCCGCCTGTTGCAGGAAGATCTTGCCGTCGCCGTACGCGAGGCCGCGATTTACGGTATCGCAACACATCACGGGAACGACGTCCGCGTCCTGCTTCGGCTCATACTTCCAACGGTATGTCTGGTCCTTCAGACTCACCGCATAGACGTTATTGGGAAATGGCGTGTGGATGTACATGGTGTCGCCGATGACGAGCGGCGAGCCCTCGTGACCGCGCAACACACCCGTGGACATCGTCCAGGCAACCTGCAGTTTGCCGACATTGCTCGTCGATATCTGCTTCAGCACGCTATGCCGATGGTTGGCATTGTCGCCGGCCTGCGAGGCCCAGTTTGCGGAATCGGCCATCCGTGCATCGAGGTCGGCATCTGCTAGTGCGGAGGACGATATCACCGCTGCAGCGGCAAGTACGGCTCCCCTCATTAAGACTGATCTGTACTCGTGGCTCATATCTCCTCCAGCTTCTTGATTCTCGGAAATACAGTCGCTTCCTGCGCGTTCCATGTTTGCAACAAGTTGTCGTCGGAAGCGTATTCCTCCGTGGCAGGACACGACGGCGATCGCATGTCTGGGACGCTTTAATTAGCGGGGGCTATCAATACACCCGCTGTAACCTACCTGCAACCGCAAACATTGGAGGAATGTGGCGTGCCGGCGTAGGATCGTTCGCACCTGTACTATGGTGTGTCACGGATGGAACGTTATGGTCCCGCTATTCGCGCAATTCCGCTTTCGAACCTCGACGGTAGTCGCGGCGGCAGCGCTCTGTTGGTGCACGGCGCCGGCGCTGGGCGACGCCCCCAAGAACGACTACCCGACCAGCGCCCGGGTGGAATACGTGCAGGAGTGCATCGTCAAAAACGGCGGCAACCTGTCCGACCTCTACAAGTGTTCCTGCGCCATCGATCGCATAGCGGACCATTTGACGTATGACGACTTCGTGGAAGCGGGAACCTTCGCCCGCTATGCGACGCTGGGCGGGGAAGGCGGCGGGATTTTTCGCGACCCCGACCATGCGAAGGAACGGGCGCGACTGTATCGAAGCATCGAGGCCGACGCGTATCGCGCCTGCGGTTTGAAGGCGGCCACCACTGCCGGACGTTGAGCGCGGGAACAGCCGCGCACAGCGGCCCATCAACCGCAAACGCTGCCGGCACCGCGGCCGCGCGGCGCAGCATCCGCCCTACCGTTTACGGGTCTAGCACGACCCCCCACGGGCCTTTCCCCACCGGTATTTTCTTGAGCACGCTCAAGCTCGAGGTGTCGACTACCGTGACGTCGTTGGACGATCCATTGGCCGTGTAGAGGCGTCGCCCATCGCGGCTCAAGGCAATACCCCAAGGTCGCGCCCCCACTGGAATTTCCTTGAGCAGTTTCTCGCCATCGCCCGCTTGCTCTGCAACAGCGATGCTGCCGCCTCGGCCGGTGCTCATGTAAATGCGCTTACGCGCCGAATCGAAAACAACACCCATGGGCCGCGCCTCCTTGCGCAGTTGCAAAACGCGTGCAACCGGCTCGCCCGCGGGAATCGGCACGCGCGACAAAGACGCATCGCCCTCCCCGGACACGAAGATCGTTTTACTGTCCGGCGTGAAAGCGAGATCGCGCGGCCGCATACCGACCGGCGCCGCTTTCAACACCTTGAGCGAAGTTGTGTCGACAATGGATATTGTGCTGTCCGTTTCGCTCGTAACGATCACCCATTTGCCGTTGGGCGCGGCGCGCACGCCCTCCGGCTCATGTCCGATCGGAATCGTCGCGACAATAGCGCCGCTCGTGGTGTCGAGAACCGTTACCTGGGCCGAGTCCTCGTTGGAAATGTAGAGCCGTTTACCGTCGCGACTCAGATCGAATTGCTCCGGATCGGAGCCCGACTTGAGCACCCGGGTCAGCTTTAGCGTCGCCGTGTCGATCGTGGCAATGCCATCGGCTTGCAGATCCCGTTTCAGCTTCGCGCACTCCTCATCCGGCTCGGATGGAGGGCACTTCGGCAACCCGCTGACGGCGACGTAGAGCAGCGATCCATCACGGTTGAGCTTCAGGCCGCGCGGCCGTTTTCCCACGGGGACGGTGGCAATCACCTCGCCCTTACGTGTATCGAGAACGGAAACGCTCTCGCCGTCTTCATTTGAGACGTAAGCCCTGCCTGTCGCCTGCGCCGTCGGCAGAAACGCGAGCGTGGCGAGGACGGTGATCGCAGCAAGCAGGGGAGACAATCGCATTGAAAGGAATGACAACCGACGGGTCCAAGCCGTTCCCGAATTATTTTGCGAGCATTTCTACAGGCGTCCGCTTCGTGTTCCGCGCATGACGCGAGGTGTTCCATCGCGAGAACAACACGCGAGACGCGGGCGTTGCGTGCTCCTTCACCAAGTCCCGATTGCATCGACTCAAAAGGAAATGAATTCGACTCACGGAGCAATGGCGCTTCGCCGCCGGAGCCCACCTGATCGGCCAGCGCAGTTGCCCCACTTTGGTGCACGGCAGCCTGAGTTGCCGCACAGCAGTGCTCCCCTAGCGCGCGGCCTTCTTACAAATCAATGGGTTACGCGACCGGAAAGGCTCGACGCGCGGTCGCGGGCTGGCATCGACCTTGCAATCTCCTCGGTACAGCAGGTCGCACCCTGCGCCATCTATATATAGAGGATTCTTCATGAACAGGCTGATGTCGCCCCTCGCGGTTCTCGCCACCGCTTCACTCGCGCAGGGATGCGCAACCTCACAACCAACACTGCGCACGGCGAATGCAACGACGCAAGCCACCAGCGCGCCGTTGAAATCGACCACCGGTGTTGTCCCCGCTGGGGATTCCCTCGCTGGCCGCTCGGTCGTATCTGACACAGCGGAAGTCATGCGTGTTGCCCAGCGGACCGAGGTTGCGGTGGCCAAGGAAGCGCCCGCCGTCGCGGGTCACCCGCTGACTTCCGTGGTAGTCACTCAATGCAACCTGCTGGTCGCCGTCTATATGACGATGCCCGACGGTAAGCTGCTGCGCTTCGACAGCAGCGCCTCGGTCCCCGCCGACCAACTTCTGCAAATGGCTTACACGGCAACACGCAGCGAGCGCGTCGAGGTGTCATGCAATGACGCGGGCGCGGTCGGCTATGAGAAGCACGACCCTGTCTAGACTGGGTCGACTGCACGTCCCGGGCTGGGCGCCCCCGCCTAGACTCTGAAGCCCCCGTCGATATCGATGCAGCGGCCAGTGAAAAAATCGTTGCTCACGATGAAAGCAGCGGCCGCTGCGATTTCCTCCGGTTCCCCGAGCCGTTGCAGCGGCACGGGCGTCACCAGCTTCTCCAACATGTCGGGTCTCATCGATGCGAGAATCTCCGTGCGTACTCCCCCCGGCGCGATTGTTCCGGTGCGAATACCGTAACGCGCCAATTCCTTTGCCCAAACGACCGTCAGCGCCGCTACGCCCGCCTTCGCGGCGCTGTAGTTGGTCTGGCCGGCGTTGCCGTGTCTCGAAATGCTCGAGATGTTGATGATAACTCCGCCGGATCCGCGGCGGATCATCTGCGCGGCGGCCTCCCGCCCGCACAGAAAGACGCCCGTGAGATTCACATCGATCACCGCTTGCCACTGTGCGAGCGACATCTTCCCGACGATCGCGCCATCCTTGGCCTTGACGAGCAGAGCGTCGCGGATAATCCCAGCATTGTTCACCATGACATCGAGTCCGCCGAAATCGGCGACGATACGCTCCATCGCGGCGACGACCTCCTCTTCGACCGCGACGTTCACTTGATAGCTGCGCGCGACCACACCCGCGGCTTCGAGAGCGGAGCGGGTGGTCTCCAGATCGGCGGCGTTCACGTCGAGTAGGGCGACTTGGGCGCCGTCCCGGCCGAACCGCTCCGCGAGGGCACGGCCGATGCCCCGCCCGCCCCCGGTGATCGCGACTGTCTTATGGGTCACTTGCATGGTCTTGGACGCCTTCTAAATTTCAGTCAGTGCCTGGTTCCGTGACTGCTTTGCACGGCCCCGCTTGATTAACCGCAGCGTGGCGCCAGATTTAGATCCAACGTCCTGGATACACCAGCGCGGCGCCCCGTTAGTACTACCCCGGCGCCGGCAATTCCGACGCAAGTCCCGCAAGGCCGCGGCGGACGTGCTACGTTAAGCGCGCATCCGCTCCACTCAAGGCAAAGCATGTCACAGAGTACCCCGGTCGAACCGCAAGCTCCCCTGAATCTGGCACCTACCCTGGTGTTTATATTGACTTTTTTGGCTGCGGTGACGCTGGTCCCCTATTGGGGACTGACCCACGGATTCTCTGTCGGCGCCTGGGTGTTCTTCATTCTCTTTACGGGCGCGAATGGGATGGCCATCACAGGGGGCTACCACCGCCTGTGGGCTCACAAGACCTATGACGCGCACTGGTCGGTGCGTCTCTTATATATGGTGTTCGGCACCATGGCGCTGCAGAACAGCGTGTTCTGCTGGGCGAGCAACCACCGCACGCACCACCTGCAGGTCGATGACTACGACCGCGATCCTTACTCCATCAAGCGCGGCTTCTGGTTCGCACACATCGGCTGGATGATGCGCGAGTACCCGAGCGGCATACCGGACTTCACCAACATCCCCGATCTGCGCCGCGATCCGATGCTGCAATTCCAGCATCGCTTCTACGTGCCGCTGACTCTGATCACGAATTTCGGCTTCCCGCTCGCCGCGGGTTGGGCGGTGGGCGACTTGTGGGGAACGTTCTTCCTCGCGGGTGTGCTGCGGCTCGTATGGGCACACCACGTGACCTTCTTCATCAATTCCCTGGCGCACATGTGGGGAAGCCGTCCGTACACGGACGAAAACTCGGCTCGCGATAACCCCGTGCTTGCGGTCATCACGTACGGCGAGGGTTACCACAACTATCACCACATCTTTGCGCACGACTATCGCAACGGCGTGCGCTGGTGGCAGTGGGATCCCACCAAGTGGCTCATCGCAGGCCTGCAGTTCGTGGGACTGACGAGACGCCTGAAGCGGACGCCCGACTTCCAGATTCAGCGTGCCCTGCTCGCCATGCAGTTCAAGCGTGCGCAGGAGAAGCTGGCAAAGATGCCCGCCGCCGGCCAGTCGCAAATCGAGCTGGTACGCCAGCGCATCGCGCACGAGTACGAGACTTTCCACGCCGCCGTCGCCGAATGGGCGAAGGTGAAAGAGCAGTGGCTCGAGGAAAAGGCTCGCGCCGTGATCGAGCATTGGGAGCACACGAGCTTCCAGGAACAGCTCCGCGAGATCGAGCGCCGCCTGCAGATGCAGCGCCGGCGGCTGCGAGTGCTGCACGCGCAATTGGCGTAAGGCAGAGCTCGTATTGAAGTTCGCCAGAGGGGCCCGAAAGGGCCCCTCTTCGTTTGTAACCATCACGCAGCGGCGCAGTCCTCGCCGGCGCTCGCTGGACGGCACGAGCGCCGCTGGGGCACCATTAGCGCATGGGACGTATATTCGAAGTCAGAAAACACACGATGTTCGCGCGCTGGAACCGTATGGCGAAGCAGTTCGCCCGGATCGCGAAGGACATCACCATGGCCGTCAAATCCGGCGGCTCCGACCCCCACTCGAATCCAATGCTCCGACGCGTGATCCAGAACGCACGCGCCGTGAACATGCCGAAGGACAAAGTCGACGCCGCCATCAAACGCGCCTCCGGCAGGGACGCGGCCAACTACCAGGAAGTTCTCTACGAAGGCTACGCGCCGCACGGCGTCGCGTTGCTGGTAGAGACCGCTACTGACAACCCCACACGCACGGTCGCGCAGGTCCGAAGCGCCATGACCAAGGGTGGTGGCAACCTCGCCACGAACGGCAGTGTCAGCTTTCTCTTCAAGAAGATGGGCGTGTTCCGCCTGAATCCCGCAGGCATCGACCAGGACGACTTGGAGCTCTACCTCATAGATCACGGCCTCGAGGAGATGGGCGAGAGCACCGGTGAGAAGGGCGAGCCGCAGCTCGTCATCCGTTGCGCCTTTGCTGATTTCGGCAAACTGCAGGAAGCCCTCGAAGCGCGCGGCATCGCGCCGCTTTCCGCGGAGCACGAATATATCTGCACCGTCCCGACCGAGCTACCCGAAGAGCAGGCCACGGAAGTGCTCACGCTCATCGACAAGCTCGAGCAGGACGAGGACGTCCAAAAGGTATTTCACACGCTGGCGTAGGAAGCCCGGACCGTCGCACGGCCTCACCAATTTCCCAGAGTGTGATCGGCTTCGCAGTGTTGGCCTTCGACACCGCGGTTCCAGACCGCACCCCGCGCCGTGATGAGTGTTGCCCTCCTCGTCAACGTGTCTCGCGCGCGCGACATCCTGACTCCACCCAGCAACGATAATGGGCGGAACGCAAAGGACGCGGTATGCTTGGGCCGTGGACGACTACCGAGACGACTACACACTTGAACAAGCGCGTGCGGCCGATGCTGCGCGTCTCGCGACGATGTCGCACGAGTACGTGGAGACGGGGCTGAAGCCCGCGTGGTCCGCGTCGCGCATCACCTGGCACATCCGTCATCCGGAAAGCATCGTGTTGACTGCGAGAGCGGCCGACGTTGTTGGCGGCTTCGCAATCATGCGTTACGCCGATGACGTGGCCCACTTGAATCTCCTCGCCGTTGATCCCGCGCATCGTCGTCGCGGACTCGCTCGCCGCCTGATGACATGGCTGGAAGAAACGGCCTTCACCGCAGGCACGTTTATTATTGGCCTCGAGCTGCGTGCGACGAACGAGGCCGCGTTCGCGTTCTATTCCGCTCTGGGCTACCGCGAGCTCGGGCGCGTGCCTGGTTATTACCAGGGCGTCGAACCCGCGATCCGCATGGCTCGCGACGTACGGACCAACGGTACGGTGCCGAACCTGAGGCAGCCGGCGCCTTGAGTCTGCGCTCGCGCTTCCCTTCTGCTTAATCCGGCATCGCGGTCATCTGTCCGATGAGCGCGTCTTCAAACCCAAAGTTGCGCATGTCGCGCACTCGCTGCGGAAACAGAATTCCATCCAGGTGATCGACCTCGTGCTGCACGACGCGCGCGTGGAAGCCTTCCACCGTGCGATCGATCGCCACGCCATGCTGATCGAAACCTTGATAGCGCAGGCGCCGTACGCGCGGTACCAGCCCACGCAGCCCAGGCACAGAGAGACACCCTTCCCACCCCTCGTCTTCCTCACTACCCAGTGGCGTGAGCACTGGATTCACGAGCACCGTGTATGGAACGGGTGAGACGTGCGGATAGCGCGGGTTCTCGCGCAACTCGAAGATGACGACCCGCAGGCTCACACCAATCTGCGGCGCCGCTATACCGGCACCACTCAATGCGCGCATCGTGTCGTCCATGTCGGCAACCAACGCCGCCAGATCAGCGTCGAAGCGCGTGACCGGAAGCGCCACCTGCTTCAGCAGAGGCGTGCCCATCTTGAGTACGGGTCGTATAGCCATGTATTTACTCTAGCAGCGACGACGCCAGGCGTCGCGTCTGCTCCTTAAACCGGCGCGTCCCCAATTTTCTTCGCCCGCCTCGCCAGCCACTTATCCAACTGGTTCGCAAACAACTGCCGCTCTCGTTGACCCAGCGCGGGCGGCCCGCCGGTGTTCACTCCACCGCCAC
>DATBCZ010000317.1:0-3191 GCA_036270175.1 Steroidobacteraceae bacterium
CGAGGTCACGAGCGTGCCGTAAACGGGAGCCAGGGCGCCGTACTTATCGGTGACGGGATTCCAGATCTCCGTCGTCAGAAACGAGAAGCCGAAGTGGGAGAAGGCGGGCCAGGAGCCCTTGATGAGCGAGATGGCCACGCCGCCCAGCAAAGCCAAAACCAGGAGTGCCGCGGCCAGGGTGGCTCCACGGAACACTTTTTCTCGTAGTCGCTGCCCCGCGGCGTGCCGCGGCTCGATTGCAGCCACGGTATTCATTGCCGATGGCACCTTTTGGAGGTCACAAATCGACGGCCGCTCTGGTGTCGAGCGGCCGCCGGGCTTTCCATTCTACCGCACGGCCGGCGTCCGGGTGCCGGCGCGGCAGCTCCTTACATCCGCTTCGCGGCGGCGGGAGCGGCGTCGGACAGGGCCGGCACTCCCTTGATCTCGGCCTTCCACGTGGCGCGAACCTGCTTGATCAGCGCCGCGGGCAGCGGCACGTAATCGAGGTCGGCCGCCATCTGGGTGCCGCTCTTGTACGCCCAGTTGAAGAATTTCAGCGCCTCCGTGGTGGCGGCGAGGTCCTGCGGCGTGGCGTACACCAGGATGAAGCTCGCGCCAGTGATGGGCCAGCTCTTGGCACCCGCCTGGTCCGTGAGAATCAGGTAATACGCCGGAGCGTGCGCCCAATCGGCGTTGGCGGCAGCGGCCGCGAAGCTGTCGGCGCTCGGTGAGACGGCCTTGCCGTCCTTATTGACGAGGAGCGTGTACGACATCTTGTTTTGCTTGGCGTACGCGTACTCGACGTAACCGATGGCACCGTCCGTCTGCGTCACCATATTGGCTTCGCCCTCGTTACCCTTCGCGCCGATGCCCGAAGGCCACTGCACGGAGGTGGCGGCACCGACGGTGTCCTTGAACTTCGGGCTCGACTTCGAGAGGTAGTCCGAGAACAGGAAGTTGGTTCCGGAGCCGTCCGAGCGATAGATCGGAGCAATGGCCGTGCCCGGCAGCGCGAGCTTGGGATTCAGCTTCTTGATCTTGGGATCGTCCCACTTGGTGATCTCGCCCAGGTAGATGGAGGCGATCGTGGCGCCATCAAGGACCAGCTGGCCGGGCTGCACACCCTTGATGTTCACGGCAGGCACTGCACCACCGATGATCATGGGGAACTGCACCAGGCCGGACTCCTTCACCTCTTCCGGCTTCAGGGGCATGTCGGACGCGCCGAAAGTGACGGTCTTCGCCTTGATCTGCTTGATGCCACCACCGGAGCCGATGGACTGGTAGTTCAGGCCAACACCGGTCTCTTTCTTATAGGCATCCGCCCACTTCGAATAGATGGGGGTCGGGAAGGTCGCGCCCGCGCCCGAAATCTCGGCGGCCTGTACAACGCTGACCAGGGCGACCGCGGCGGTCGCGGTCAGCAGGATTCGCTTAGGTGAAAGAAAACTCATGGTTCCACTCCTCATGCTCTTTGGAATTCTGTGGGGTCGGGGGCGTCCTGCCCTGCTGCCTTGGGTTCGGCGCATTAGATGACGGAATTGTGACGCTGCGATGACAGCGGTCGGGCTCAGCAGGCATTAGCAGCACAAGGCCCTCAGCCAGGGGTTAGCCGTTGCGCGCAAGGGTCGCAAAATCATATTGCTGGCATGTGACCGTTGAAGCTTTCTTGGAGCTTTCGGGACTTTGGGCTTAAGGAAAGAGGCGGCTAGGGACCGCGCGAGGTTCAGGCTCGTTGCGCGCGCCCTGCGCGCTCCCGAGCGGCACCGTGGCCCAAAGGCCCTCAGGTTGCTCGCGAGCGGCATCGGTGTTGCGAAGGCCCTCAGGTTGCCAGTATAAACGCGAGCCGTTACGACACTCCCACGCCACCCCACCCTATTGCGTCTGCGCTGAATGTCCCAAACCCTTGAATTAGCTAAGGATCTGATGGCCCGCCGTTCCGTGACCCCTGCGGACGAGGGCTGCCAGGCGGTGATGAGCGAGCGCCTCGCCGCCCTGGGTTTCAAAATCGAGCCGCTGCGCTACGGCAATGTGGAGAATTTCTGGGCGACTCATGGGAGTGGCGGCCCGGTGTTCTGCTTTGCGGGGCATACCGATGTGGTGCCTACCGGGCCCCTCGAAGAGTGGCGTACCGATCCCTTCGTGCCCACGGTCCGCGACGGCGTCTTATTCGGGCGTGGCGCCGCGGATATGAAGAGCGGTCTGGCCGCGATGGTGACAGCCACCGAAGAGTTCGTGAGAGCGCACCCGAAGCACCGAGGGACGATTGCGTTCCTTATCACTAGTGATGAGGAAGGCCCATCGGTGGACGGCACGAAGCGCGTGGCAGAAATGCTCGCGGGGCGTCACGAGCGGATCGACTGGTGCGTCGTTGGAGAGCCTTCGAGCGAAAGCGCCCTCGGGGACACTGTCAAAGTGGGCCGCAGAGGATCGTTTAGCGGAAGGCTCACCGTTCATGGTGTGCAAGGGCACGTGGCCTATCCCCAGCTCGCGGAGAATCCTGTCCATACGCTCGCCCCTGCCCTCGCGGAGCTCACGAGCCGGGTGTGGGACAACGGGACGGAGTATTTCCAGCCGACGAGCTTCCAGGTCTCCAACCTCAACGCCGGGACAGGCGCGCCGAACGTCATCCCGGGCGAACTGAAGGCCCGTTTCAATCTGCGATATTCGCCCGCACAGACTCAGGAAGGTCTCAAGGAGACCGTGGAAGGAATCCTCCGCAAGCACGGCGTGCGATACACGATCGAGTGGTATGTATCAGGCGAGCCGTTCTACACCCCGCCTGGGGACCTCTCGAATGCTGTGGGATTGGCGGTGGAAGAAGTTACTGGCGCGCGACCGAAGCTCTCCACAGGTGGTGGGACGTCTGACGGTCGCTTCATTGCACCGCTCGGTGCGCAGGTGGTGGAAGTTGGCGTCATCAACGCATCCATACACAAGGTCAATGAGAGCGTCCGAGTCGCTGACATCGACGCGCTCCATCGTATCTATGTTGGGGTGATGCGGAGGCTCTTGGCGTAGGATGCCGCGCGTTTACGCGGCCAGGCGGGGCGAGCCGCGAGCTGGCAGCGGAGCCGTCGCGTTTGCGGTGACTCCGAATGCGCCAAGGATAAGAGCGCAGATCAGGACCCACGCCGGCATCGCGAGACCGAGGAACCTCCAAGTCACCTCGCTGCATTCGCCGCTACCGGTTAGTACCTTTCGAATCA
>DATBCZ010000318.1:0-5039 GCA_036270175.1 Steroidobacteraceae bacterium
ACACGCGCTCGTAGCTCAGTTGGATAGAGTGGCAGCCTCCGAAGCTGCAGGTCGCTGGTTCGAATCCAGTCGAGCGCGCCACTCCCCGCCCGCCGGAATACCAGCAAAAACAATAGCCTGCGCAGGCGAGCCGAGGCGCGCCCGCCGCGAGCAGGGGCTACGCTCTAGTGGTGGTGCGCCGACGCCGCCAGGTCGTCAATGATCTGGATGAGCTGTTGTGGCCCACCAGCCTTCGCGACGTCAGTCGAATACTTACCGTCCACGACCACGAGCGGCACGCCCTGCACCTGGTAGCGCTGTGTGAGCTGCTCGGCGCGTTGCAGATTCGAGTTCACGGTGAAGGAGTTGTAGGCCTTGGCGAAATCGCCGGGGGCGATCCCGTTGTCCTTCGCGAATGCCTCCTGCAGCTTGAGCGTTTCATCCTCGCTCTGGGCGATGAGCGGCTCGTGCTTCTGCTGAATCGTGTCGAACGCCTTCTCGAAAAGGTCGGGGCGATTCAGTGCCTGCAACGTGTAGAACAGGCGGGCATGCGCGCGATGCGCGGGTCCCCACATTACGGGGACGCGCACGAACTCGATGTAGGCAGGCTTGTTCTTCAACCAGGCCTGTACGAAAGGCTCGAGCGCATAGCAATGTGGGCAGCCGAGCCAGAACACCTCGACGACCTCAATCTTTCCAGGCGAGACGTTCGTGGGTTGGGCGGGGGTCAGCACGTCATAGTTGGTGCCGGGCTTCCACTTCCCACCGGGGAGAACCGCGTCCGCGGGAAGCGCGGCGAGATGCTCGAGGCTGACATCGCCGCGATCCGGCGGTGTGCGGTCTTCACCCGCATTATCGCCTGCGGTCTCCTGCGCAGCGGCGGCTTCTTCCGTCTCGCTCTGGACCGTTGCGGCTGCAGACTGCGCGGGCGTCGCGGCCGGAGGTGCCTGTTGTGCAACCTGGGTTGCGTTATGTTGGTGCGACGTGGACGCGTGTCCACAAGCACAAACAACCAAGGAGAGCAACGGAGTCAAAATGAGCGGTCGGATCATCGGAAGCCTCAATTGTTGGGTGGACCTTCGACAGCCCACCGGCGGCCTGGCTCAGCGCATCCCCTGGACGTACGACGCCACATTGCGAATGTCTTCTGGTGTCAGTCGCTTCGCAATGGTGAGCATCATCGCGCTGTTGGGATCGACAGTTGCGACGTTGGTTCCCACGTAACGAGCACCACTAGCGTAATCATTGAGCTGCTTCACTACGTAGACCGACTCCTGCGCCCGCAGCGACGGATAGCCGGCCGCAAGATTTCCGCGGCCCACAGGTCCATGGCAAGCGATGCAGGCAGGGATATTCCGCGCCTTATCGCCGCGGCGGTACAAATCGGCACCGGCCTTCCAGAACGACGGATCCGCCTCGAGACCCGTTACGGTCTGCGCCTGGTAATACACGGCGAGATCGCTGATGTCCTGATCGCTGAGTGTGCCGGCAAGTGGCTTCATGATCGGGTTGTTACGCGTACCCGCACGGAACATCCGCAGCTGCTCGGCAATGTACACCGCGCTCTGACCTGCGAGACGCGGCCAGTCGGGATTGGCACTGTTGCCGTTCGGGCCGTGGCAGGAAGAGCACACCGCGGCCTTCGTGGCGCCTGCGGCAGCCGTGCCGTGCGCGAATGGGTCGACTGGACCCGAGGTTGCCGGATCGGTCGTCTTCGACGCATCTGATGCGGCCGGCGCGGGCGCAGCGGCGGCGGGTGCCGTCTCGGCAGGAGGGGCCGAACTTCCGGAGGTCGTCTGTGCAAGCGCTGGGACCTGTACCAGAGCTAATGCAACCGTTGCAGCCAGCGCGGCGCCGTGGAGCAAACTCATCGTCTTCGCCATTCTCTTTCTTTCCGCTTCGTCCCAAAGTGCGAGGGCGCAGAATTGTACACTAGAGAAGCGCGGCAGCCGGTGGCCGGCATACCGGACGCAGGAAAGTTTGGCGGAGCCTATACATGAGTCGTTTCCCCCGGGCCGAATTTCTGATCAGTGCCGCTGCGCCCGGGCAGTTTCCGGCCGACCATGGTGCGGAGGTCGCCTTCGTGGGCCGCTCCAATGCCGGAAAATCGACGGCGATCAACGTCATCGTCCAGCGCCAAGGACTCGCCCGCACCAGCAAGACCCCGGGTCGCACCCGGCTGCTGAATTTCTTCGAGCTGGCCCCGACACGGCGGCTGGTCGACCTGCCCGGCTATGGCTACGCCAGCGGCCCCGCGGAAGAGCGGCGCACGTGGATGCCCCTCATCAACGCCCTCGCGACCCGCGCGTCGCTGCGGGGGTGGTTTCTGATCGTGGACTCACGGCGCGGAATGGCAACTGGCGACGAGGCCTTACTGGAATGGGCATCCGCCGGGCAACAGATCCACGTGCTGCTCTCGAAGGCGGACAAGCTCAATCGGAGCGAAGGGGCCAAGGTCCTAAAGGAGTCCGCGGCGGCCCTGGGAGGCCGGGGCACCGTCCAACTGTTCTCGGCTACGGCCAAGATCGGGGTGGAGGAGGCGCAGCGAACGCTCGAGCTCTGGCTGAAGAACCCCGTCCCAGCGGCCTCTTAGGCATCGCCCATAAAAAAACCCCGGCGACTGTGACGTCACCGGGGCCAGACTAACCCGGTACAGGTCTCGTGAACCGGGTCATACCCGCTCAGGGAGGGAAGCGGGGAATGCCGAAGCATTCAGGTATTCAGACGAGCGGCGGAAGGAGAAGTTCCGGAAAATCTCAAAATTGAATTCTCAATAAATTCAATTAGTTATATTTCAAACTGTATCGCCGACGCTACAGAATCGCATAGGACACGCCGAGGCTGTAGAGCTGCACGTTGTCGGCGTCGCGGATGTTGAAGTGCTCATACTCGACCCGCGCCGCGAAGCGCTCGAGGAAATGCACCTGTAGACCCACGCCCCAGGCAAAGTCCGTCCCATTGTCCGAAACGGAGAACAGCCCCTGCTGCTGGGCGAGGTTCCCATTGAACTGCCAGCGGGCTAAGCCGGCTTTCCCGTACACGTCGATATTGGGCGCGGGGATCGGCAGGTAGCCCACGGCGTAGGCCGCGAAAGCCTTGGCGTCCGCATGCCCCACCCCCTGAAACGTCCCGGCCACGGAACTCCCCAGGTCCATGTAATCCACGTCGATCCCAAACGGGAACCCCAGTGGCCGAAATCCGGCGTAGACCTTCCAGGAAGTGTTACTGAGGTTGAAGTCGGTGTGGAAGATGTCCTCCACCTTCGCTCTCGTGATGCCCGCACCGGCGTACAGCCCCAGAAGATCGTCGGCCTGGGCGGCGCCCGCAAAGAGCGCCAGGGTGCTGGCGAACAGAAGTTTTCGCATGTCTGAACCTCAATGACTTTCGGGGATCGTGTAACGAATTGTTGGACTCGCCAACGCGAGCAACAACTCCATCGCGCGGCAATCGTCGATCATGACTGACTGACGACGGCACGGAAAGTTCGCGAGTTTAACCGGCGGCACGCGCCCAACGGCATCAATGCGCGGTCAGTGGGCCTCATCCCAGTTGGCGCCGGTTCCGAGGTCAACCCGCAATGGCACCTTCAGTTCGCCCGCCCTCACCATGTGCTCACGCACACCCGCCGCAACGGCTTCCGTAGCGTCCGCGCGAACTTCGAGCACGAGCTCGTCGTGCACCTGCATGATGAGCCGCGCCGGAACATCCTCGCGCGTGCACCAGGCATCCACGGCGATCATCGCTCGCTTGATGATATCGGCAGCGGTTCCCTGCATCGGCGCGTTGATGGCACTGCGCTCGGCATACTGTTGTGTTTGTTTGTTCCCGGAGCGGATATCCGGCAGATACAGCCGCCGCCCGTAGACGGTCTCGACATAACCCGTCTCGCGTGCGCGCAGACGCGTCTCGTCCATGAAACGCCTGACTCCGGGATAGCGTTGGAAGTAACGCTCCACATACCTCTGTGCCGAGCCACGATCGATGCCGAGCTGGCGCGCGAGCCCGAACGGCGACATGCCGTAGATGAGCCCGAAATTAATGGTCTTTGCGAGACGGCGCTGATCGGAAGTAACTTCCAGCAACGGCACCTCGAATACCTCCGCGGCCGTCGCCTGGTGCACGTCGCGGTCTTCCGCGAACGCCGCGAGCAGCCCGGCGTCGGCCGACAGGTGCGCCATGATCCGCAGCTCGATCTGCGAATAGTCGGCGGCCATCAACACGTGGCCCGGCGGAGCGATGAACGCCTGCCGGATGCGGCGGCCTTCGGCACGACGGATCGGAATGTTCTGCAGGTTAGGATCGGCGGAAGACAGGCGTCCGGTCGCCGCCACAGCCTGGTGATACGAGGTGTGAATGCGCCCCGTCCGCTCGTTGATCTGCTCTGGAAGCTTGTCCGTGTAGGTGGATTTGAGCTTCGCCAGCGCGCGATAGTCGAGCACGATCCGCGGCAGGGCGTAGGAATTCGCCAGCTCCTCCAGGACATCCTCCGCGGTCGAGGGCTGCCCGGTAGGTGTCTTGCGCGTCACCGGAATCTGCAGTTTCTCGAAGAGAATCTGTTGCAGCTGTTTCGGCGACTCGATGTTGAACTCAACACCGGCCTCCTTGTGGGCCTGTCCCAGCAACACCTGCAGTTGGGTGGCGATCTCCTGGCTCTGCCGGCGCAACAGGCTGCGATCGACGAGCACTCCGCGATGCTCCATGCGCTGCAACACCGGGACCAGCGGTTGCTCGAGCTCGGCGTACAGCCGTTGCAAGGCCGGAATCGTCGCGAGCTTCGACCAAAGCTCCTTGTGCATACAAAGCGTGACGTCCGCGTCCTCGGCCGCATAGGCAGCAGCCTTGTCGACGGGCACCTGGTTGAAGGTCAGTTGCTTCGCACCCTTGCCGGCTATGTCCTCGAACGTGATCGTGCGCATGCCCAGGTAACACAAGGCGACGGAGTCCATGTCGTGCCGGGTGCCGACACTGTTCCAGACATACGATTCGAGCATCGTGTCGAAGCGCATGCCGAGGAGATTCACGCCATGGTTCGACAATACGTGCGCGTCATACTTGAGATG
>DATBCZ010000319.1:0-4202 GCA_036270175.1 Steroidobacteraceae bacterium
ACCGGTACGCGCTTCTTGGCAGCGAGCGACCCGGCAACCGCCAGTACCGCCGCGATCGGCCAGAACCGCCCGAGCCACATGACGATGCCGAGCGTCGTGTTGTAGAAGGGCGTGTTCGCGGACAGTCCCGCAAACGCGCTACCGTTATTGTTGCCGGCAGAAGTGAACGCGTAGAGGATTTCCGAAAAGCCATGCGCGCCGGGATTCGCGACGCCAGCCTTGCCGTCCGCCACGCTTACGGCGATAGCGGTGCCGAGCAACACGATGAAGGGCATCACCAGGATGGCGATCGAGCTCATTTTCATCTCGAATGCCTCGATCTTCTTGCCGAGGTACTCGGGCGTCCGTCCGATCATCAGTCCGGCGATGAAGACGCCGATGATTGCGAAGATCAGCATGGAGTACAGGCCCGTGCCGACACCTCCGAGCACGACTTCGCCGAGTTGCATGTTAAATAGCGGGACGAGGCCGCCGAGCGGGGTGAACGAGTCGTGCATCGAGTTCACGGCACCGCTCGAGGTACTCGTGGAAATCGTGCCGAACAGCGCGGAGGCGCCGATACCGAAGCGGGCCTCCTTGCCTTCCATGTTGCCGCCCGGCTGCTGGAGGCTGGCTGTCTGGTCGACACCCAGCGCGGCAATGCGCGGATTGCCGAGTTGCTCGCTATGCACGGCGAGGCTCGCGAGCGCGACAAACAGAATGAGCATCGTCGCCAGCACCGCCCAGCCCTGGCGTGTGTCCCCAACCATTCTGCCGAACGTGTAGGTGAGCCCGGCCGGGATGAGGACCATGGCCAGCATCTCGAGGAAATTCGAGAAGGGTGTGGGGTTCTCGAACGGATGTGCCGAGTTGGCGTTCGTGAAGCCGCCGCCATTGGTGCCCAGTAGCTTGATTGCCTCCTGCGAGGCGACGGGGCCCATGGGGAGCGTCTGCGTCTGGGTCGTCAGGTTCTCGAGCACCGGATTGCCCGCTGTGTCCTTGAGAGGATTGCCCGCGGCATCGGTCTTCGGCGCCTGGTAGGCAAGGGTCTCCACGGTCTGAACGTTCTTGTAGGCGCTGAAGTTCTGGATCACACCCTGGCTGACGAGCACGATGGCCAGGAGGGTCGACAGCGGCAGCAGGATATAAAGTGTCGCGCGGGTCACATCGGCCCAGAAATTACCGATTGACTGCACGGTGTGGCGGGCGAAGCCCCGGATGAGCGCTATGGCCACCACGATGCCGCTGGCGGCGCACAGGAAGTTTTGCACCGCCAGCCCCACCATCTGCGTGAGGTAGCTCATGGTGGACTCGCCCGCATAGCCCTGCCAGTTCGTGTTGGTCACGAAGCTGATGGCGGTATTGAAAGAGGAGTCCGGCGAGACGTTGGCGAACTGCTGCGGATTGAGGGGCAGCCAGAGCTGCAGGCGCTGAATGGCATACAGGAAGAGCGCGCCGAGCGCGTTGAATACCAGCAGCGCAATCATGTAGCGCTTCCAGCCCATTTCGCTGGCTGGATCGATGCCGCCGAGGCGGTACATCAGCTTCTCGAGCCCGCCCCCAACCCGTAGCGGCCAGATGGGGCGGCCTTCCATCACGTTGGCGATATACAGGCCCAGCGGCTTCACCAGCACGAGCATGACGAGCAGAAATAAGGCGACGAACGCCAATGACGCGGGAGTCATCAGAATTTCTCCGGCTTGAACATGGCGTACAGCAGGTATACGCACAGTCCCAGGGCGAGCAGTCCGCTCACAATGTAGGCGACGTTCACTCGACATCTCCGAGGCGTGAGAGAGCGCGCACGATCCAGTGCGTCAGTGCGTAAAGCACGACGATGGTAAGGATGAAAATGACGTCCACGGGCAGTACCTCTAGAGACACGCGGCAAAGTACTGCGGGAACAGTGAGCGGGGCGTTAAGAAAACGGGGGGAAAAACGGGGGAAAAATGGCCGGGGCACGGGCTTGAGCGGGCGCGTGGCCGGGAGGCGGTTGCGACGAGTGTCTAAAATTCGAACAAAATAGGGGCCGTCGCGATCTGACGACTCCCCCCAACGCCTCGCCGGCTGTTATGTTCCATGACAGATCCCCACGAAGGCGAGTGCCGCGGCCACGACCGCACCTCGAGGCCGCACCGCAAAGGCTCGCCAGAGTGGGTGAACGCCAAACGGGGACACACACACCAGACGGGGTTTTGCTGCAATGGACCTTGGTTCGCTACCGCATCTATTCAACTCACTCACACTCGATGACAGCAGTCTCGCGCTGATCGCGCTGCTCGCCGGCATGGCCGGTGGCTGGACGCTCACCAACTGGCGCGACCAGCAGCTGCGCACGAAGAAGCTGAAGATCAACCGCAAATAGCCGCGGGAGCCAGATAGGCTCCTGTGCGCCTGCGTTCACTGCGTCGCCCGCCGGCGGAATGCTTATTGCTTGTTCCCGCTTCTGACCGACCTGAACGGCGAGGTAGTTTGCGGGCATGCGTTATTTGGCTCTCTGCACGGATTACGACGGCACCCTGGCGAGTGATGGGCGGGTCCTGCCCGAGACGGAAAGGGCCTTGGAGCGGCTGCTCGCTTCGGGCCGCCGGCTCGTGCTGGTGACGGGGCGAGAACTCGACGATCTGCAGAAGGTCTGCGCACGTCTCGACCTGTTCGAGTATGTCGTCGCCGAGAACGGCGCTCTTCTTTATAAGCCCTCGACTGGCGAGGAAACCCCGCTGGCGACCCGGCCGCCGGAAGCGTTCGTCGCTCTCCTGCGCCAAAGAGGGGTCGGCCCCATTTCGGTGGGGCGCGTCATTGTGGCGACCTGGGAACCGCACGAAAGTACTGTCCTGGCGACGATCCGGGATCTCGGTCTCGAGCTGCAGGTCATTTTCAACAAGGGCGCGGTGATGATTCTGCCGGCCGGGGTGAACAAGGCCACCGGGCTCGCGAGTGCGCTCGAGAAGATGGAGCTGTCACCTCACAACGCTGTCGGGATCGGCGACGCCGAGAACGACCACGCGCTGCTGGCTTTGTGTGAGTGCTCGGCGGCGGTTGCGAATGCACTGCCGACACTCAAAGGGGCGGCGGACATCGTCACCACGGGAGACCATGGCGCCGGTGTAGTCGAGCTCATCGAAGAGTTGCTGCGTGATGACCTCGCCTCATTCGAGCCGCGGCTCGAGCGGCATAACGTGCTGCTCGGAACAGACGATCAGGGCAACGAGGTACACATCCGACCACACGGAGAGACCCTTCTCATCGTGGGAGCAGACGGCGCCGGCAAATCGGAGTTGGCCACGGGGTTGATGGAGAAGGTCGCCGCACAGGGTTATTCATTCTGTGTGATCGACGTCGAAGGCGATTACGGGACTGTCGCGAAGGCCGTGTCGCTCGGCAGCCCCAGCCGGCCACCCACTGCGAACGAGATTCTCAAGCTGCTGCGCGGCGTCGGTCAGAGCGCGGTGGTGAATCTCTCGGGCCTGCCTGCCTCGGATCGACGGCCCTTCCTGACGGATCTCACGCCAAAGCTCGCGGAGCTGCGCGCGCGTTCGGGGCGCCCACACTGGGTGGTCGTCGACGAGACACATCATCTTCTGTCAGCTGGCGACGCGTCCGACGAGCTCCTGCCTCTGGGCGACGCGGAGAGTGTTCTACATATCACGGAGCGGCCGAACCTCGTGACGCGTGAGGTGCTGCGGGAAACGAGCCTTTTCATTGCGCTCGGCGCATCCTCGCAGGCGCTACTGGATGAGTTTTGTCAGGTCAGCGGGCGTGAGCGTCCCGTGACGAGATTCGCGCTGCCAAAGGACGGCGAGGCGCTGGCGTGGCGGCCGGCGAGCCCCAACGCCCGGCCGTTCCGGCTCAACATGGCGGCGGCACAACACGGCCAGCCTGCCGCCGGAGCGGGGTCGGGTGTTGGAAAGACGGGAATTGAGCCGCCTGCGAGGGCGCGCACGGGACCGTTACACTGAAATGTGACGGACACACTGTGATCCAGACAGCGTTTCTTGCCTGAATGCGTGCATGACGCGCCGTTTGTCGCAATCCTGTAACGAGTCGCCGGCATCCTTCGCGCTGCACGGCACCGGGAGTCCGTCTCAATCAACTTATAGGCCGCAATGATGCAATCGAGCCCCTTGGCTATAGTCACCATGCGTCGCGATTTGTCGGCGCGCTACGCCTCCACCACGCGACAGTGGCTGGCGGCACGTAACGCGTACCGCCGCCTGCACGAG
>DATBCZ010000320.1:0-7513 GCA_036270175.1 Steroidobacteraceae bacterium
GGACCCAAAGAAGCGCGCCTACACTGAAGCGCGCATTCCGCTCGGGAGGCTGGGAGAGCCTCGGGATGTGGCGGGATGTGTTGTCTTCCTGGCGTCGGACCTGGCGCGGTATGTGACCGGGTCTGCCGTGCTCGTGGATGGTGGGATGTTTGTGAACCTGCAGTAGGTGCGACTATTCATAAGGCTCCGCAGCGTGCCGGCGTCTTACCCCACTGTCACCTCAGCCCGTGGCGCTCTGTACCGACAACTCCGGCCCACCACGCGGGCTGTTGAGCTTGATATTCAAGCGCAACTCATTGGCCGAGTCGGCGTTACGGATCGCCTCGTCGTAAGAAATGGCGCCCTCGTTGTAGAGGTCGAATAACGCCAGGTCGAAGGTCTGCATGCCCAGCTCGCGCGACTTCGTCATGATCGGCTTGATCTCGTGAAACTCGCCCTTGAGGAGCTTGTCGGCGATGGTCGGCGTGTTGATCAGGATCTCGATCGCCGCACGCCGGCCCTTGCCGTCGGAGGTGCGGATGAGCCGCTGGGAGACGATCGCGCGCAGATTGCCCGAAAGGTCCATGAGCAACTGTTTACGGCGCTCTTCGGGAAAGAAATTGATGATTCGGTCGATAGTCTGGTTGGCGCTGTTGGAATGCAGCGTGCCCAGGCACAGATGCCCTGTCTCGGCGAAGGCGATCGCATTCTCCATGGTCTCGGTGTCGCGGATCTCACCGATGAGAATGACGTCCGGTGCCTGCCGCAGGGTGTTTTTCAGCGCGTTGTGCCAGGAGTGGGTGTCGATTCCCACCTCGCGATGGGTGATGAGTGACTGCTGCGACTGATGCACGAATTCGACGGGGTCCTCCACCGTGACGATGTGGCCCGCTGAGGAGCGGTTACGGTGATCGAGCATCGCGGCGAGTGTGGTCGACTTGCCCGAGCCCGTGGCACCGACGACCAGCACCAGGCCGCGCTTGGTCATCACGATGTCCTTGAGTGTGTCCGGCAACGCCAGTTTGGCGAAAGTGGGGATCTCGTTGGCGATGGTTCGAACCACCATGCCGACGTTCTGCTGTTGGACGAAGACATTCACACGGAAGCGTGCTACGCCGGGGAGCGACATGGCGAAGTTGCATTCCAGCTCTTTCGCGAACTCCTCGCGCTGACGCTGATTCATCAGCGCATAGGCCAATTCGCGCGCCACCTCGCCGGAGAGCTTCTGATTCGTCAGCGGCTGCATGTTGCCCTGGAGCTTCATGGCCGGCGGAAAGTCCTTGGAAACGAACAAGTCCGAGCCGCCCGCCTGGCTCATGGCCGTGAGCAACTTGGTGATATAGCTCTTGGCCTGTTCCTCGGTGAAACCTGGCATTCGGTCCCTCGATAGCGCTGATTTGGCGGGGGGCGAGAGTAGCGAATTGCCGTCGGACAGGGACGGTATTGCTTCTCAGTGCGGGCGTTGCTCAGGCACCGACGTTGCGTCAGCCCCAGCGTTGCACCGGCGCGATCATTGCACCGGCATGGAGCGTGCGTCCGCGGCCGGCGTGGAGCGCGTCAGCCGCCGGCGGCGCTTTTTTTGCGTTTCGCCCGTGAAACCGGGCGTTTACCGTGCAGGCTGTGGATGGTGCAGCCCGCGTCGCGCGCCTTCGCCATCGCCCGCAGCAACACGCGGGTGTGCTCCCTGAGAACCTGCTTCAGCAGGTCGAGCCGGCGCTCATCGATCTTGTCCCAATTCAATTTCGTCAGCACGCTACGGCGTGCCATCTGAAAAACGTGTGACTGGCCGCTCACCATCATCGTACGGATCAGGGTTTCCTCGGCGTCGGCCGGGCGACCGAGCAGCCGGGCAATGATCCCGGACAGTACCTTCGACATGCGGCCACTGACATGTTGATAGATGAACTGGAAACCCGCCTCCGGCCCCTCGCCGGACTGCAGCCGAGCCATGAATAGCCGCCAGTCGTCGGCATCCTTCATGGTGAACATGAATTCAGCGAGTTGCCCCTGGACATCGCAGAACGCCTCGATCAACTCAGCGTCGTCCGAATTATCCGCGAGCGCCCTCTCGGCGCGCGCCGCCACATCGTTCATTGTCTCCCAGATGCACTTCGCAATATGTTCGACGCACGCGAGATACACGCCCTCCTTGTTGTCAAAGTAGTACTGCAAAGCCGGGGCATTTACGCCGGCGCTGGTAGCGATATCGCGAGTGGAAGCGGCCTCGAAACCGCGCTCGCCGAACATCCTGAGAGCCGCGGTAACGATACGCGCGCGCGTCTCCTCCCCCCGGGCATATCCGCCCTCGACTGCATACCGGTGCTTTACAGCGCGTGCCATCGAATTCCTGCATGTGGTGAATTACGCAAGGTGAAAATATACCAGTTGACACATTTTTTCCAGATGGCATATTTGTACCGATTGGAATAATTGTGGAATCCTATAGTCATGGATACCGTGGTCTCGGGCGAAAATGTGAAGCAGGTCGACGACCCCGCTGCCAAGGCGGGCTCGCGTCGTCGCGCCCTGCTGCTGTCGATCGGGACCGTGGCGGTAATTGCGGCCGTCAGCTACGGCGTGCGGTGGTGGACGGTTGGACGCTTCATCGAGAGCACAGACGACGCGTACTTGCAGGCGGACAGCGTAACGATCGCGCCGAAAGTGTCGGGTTACGTTGCCGAAGTCTACGTGACCGACAACCAGGCCGTGACAGCCGGTCAACCGCTCGTGCGGCTCGACAGGCGTCAATATCAAGCGATTCTGGAGCAGGCCAACGCAACCATCGCCGCGCGTAAGGCGGACATCGAGCGTGGCGCGGCTGAACTGCTGCAGCAACAAGCCAACATCGCGCAAGCACGCGCGCAGTTGCAGGGCGCCCGGTCGGCCGAGACGCACGCCATTGAAGAGGTAAAGCGGTACGAGCCGCTGGTGGCGACAGGCGCCGAAACCAACGAGAAGCTCGCCGACCTCGTCAACGCGCGCAATCAGGCCGCGGCAACGGTCGCCGCGGATATCGCGGCGGTCGAGGCCGCTCAGCGACAACCGGCGACCACACAGGCACAGATCGAACAGGCCCGCGCGCAACTCCAGGCATCCGAGGCAAGCTTCCGACAGGCGCAACTCGACACGCAAGATACGGTTATCAGCAGCACCCTGGCCGGCCGAGTCGGCGATCGCAGTGTACGTGTTGGCCAGTATGCGCAACCGGGTACCAGGTTAATGACCATCGTGCCCGTGCAGGACGTCTATCTGGTAGCGAATTTCAAGGAAACGCAGATCGGCCTCATGCGCGCCGGGCAGCCAGCGACCATTCATGTTGACGCCTTGTCGGGCACCGACCTGCATGGAACGGTCGTCAGTTTCTCACCGGGCACCGGCTCGCAATTCGCCCTGTTGCCACCGCAGAACGCGACAGGCAACTTCACCAAGATCGTGCAGCGTGTGCCGGTGCGGATCCACATCGACGCCGGGCAGGAAACCCGCGCGGTGTTGGTACCCGGTCTGTCCGTCACCGTACGTGTCGATACCCGCAGCGGCCAAGAGTCTGCCAAGCGGGTGGAGCGCGAGAACGCCCGTGGCTGAGGAGACAGCGGGCCCAGCCCCAGGTAAGCGGGCCAGCGGGACACCAGCTGGCGCACGTGCCGCTGGAACGCCAGCCGCCAGATCGCCGCCCACAGGGCCATCGAGCGGCGCGGGCGCACCGGCCGCTCCCGCCGGCGGCCTCCACAACGCCACTTTGGCCGACTGGATCGCCGTGGTCGCGGGCGCCCTTGGCGCGCTGATGGCAACCCTCGACATCTCGATTACCAACTCCGCATTGCCGCAGATACAGGGCGAGATCGGCGCCACCGGTACCGAGGGCACCTGGATCTCCACGGGCTATCTCATGTCGGAAATCGTCATGATCCCGTTGACCGCTTGGCTGACCCGGGTATTCGGCCTGCGCTCCTTCCTGTTGGGCAACACGATCCTCTTCACGCTGTTCTCGATCATGTGCGGGTTTTCGCACAGCCTGCCGCAGATGATCATTGGCCGGATCGGTCAGGGATTTGCGGGCGGCGCCATGATTCCAACCGCGCAGACGATCGTGAGAACCCGGCTGCCGCCCCACCAGATGCCGATCGGCATGACCCTCTTCGGCATGATCGTGCTCACCGGGCCGTTGCTCGGGCCGGTACTCGGCGGCTCGCTGGCGGAGCGCATCGACTGGAGCTGGTGTTTCTTCGTCAACGTACCGGTCGGAGCAGCCCTGATAGCGCTGCTGTACGCGGGTTTACCCAAGAGCCCGCACGACTGGCATCAATTCGTGAATGCCGACTGGCTCGGCATCGTCGGGCTTTCCGCGGGACTGAGCTCACTCACTGTCGTGTTGGAGGAAGGCCAGCGGGATAACTGGTTCGACTCGCGGATGATTGTCTGGCTGAGCGTCCTCGCTGTCGTGGGCATCGGCACACTGATCGTCGGGCAATTCACCGCCAAGCGACCGGTCGTCCGGCTCAACCTGCTCTCCAATAAGAGTTATGCGAGCGTCATTTTCATCGTCTTCGTGGTCGGTGCCGGCCTCTACTGCGTGTCCTACCTGCTACCGCAGTTCCTGAGCAACATCGCCGGCTACAACGCCGAACAGTCCGGCGGCATCATGCTATTGGCCGGACTCCCTGCGTTTCTGATCATGCCCATATTGCCGCGCCTGCTGACGAAGATTGACTCGCGTCTACTGGTCATAGCCGGCCTCCTCTGCTTCGCGGGCAGTTGCATGCTCGACATCGACCTCACGGCGCAAAGCGTCGGCCACGACTTCTATGCATCGCAGCTCTTGCGCGGTGTCGGACAGATGCTTGCCATGATGCCGCTGAACCAGGCATCCATGGCCGCCGTCTCCAGGGAGGAAGCTGGCGATGCCGCGGGTCTCTACAACATGGCCCGCAACCTGGGAGGCTCCGTCGGCCTGGCGCTGCTCGGGGTATACATCGACCGGCGTAATGCATTCCACGACGCAGTGATTCGCGATTCGGTAACCGCGAATTCCGTGATTGGACAGGATCACATGGCCGCGACCTCGGCCGGCTTCCTCGCGCAGGCCGGCGACAAAGCGTATGCCAGCCTGCAGGCGCTCGGGCAACTTGCCGGAGAAATGCAGCAACAGGCCTCCGTCATTACGTTCTCGGAAACCTTCCACGTCCTCGGGATAGCCTTGCTGTTGACTATCCCTCTCGCGCTGTTTCTGCGGAGACCGAAGGTCGGGGCCGCGCCGGCTCAGTCCGGTCATTGAGAGAGTGCTGATGTCATTCAACTCCAAGGGATTGCGTTTATGCGCTCTCACGATCGCAGGCACCGCGGCGCTCGCAGGCTGCACGCTCGGACCTGACTATCAGGGCGCGCCCGCAGTCGCGCCCAACGCGAGTCATGCGAGCTCGTTCAACCGAGCTCCGCAGGCCGTCACATCGACCCCACCGGCGGCGGCCGAGTGGTGGAAATCGCTCAATGATCCGGAGCTCGATCGGCTGATCGAGTCCGCACTCGCCAACAGTCCCGACATCCGTGCCGCGCAGGCACGCCTGCGGCAATCACGCGCCGAGCTGCACGGGCAAAAGAGCAATGAGCTGCCGAAGTCATCCGGAAGCGCTGCTTATTTACACGCGCATCTGCCGAGCTCTGCGGGGGTGAACATCGGCTCGATCGGCCTTTACGACATTGGCTTCGACGCGACGTGGGAAGTTGACATGTTCGGCGGGACCCGCCGCGCCATCGAGGCCGCGGCCGCCGAAGCATCGGCCGTGGAGGCCGACCTCGCCGACACGCACGTACAACTCTCCGCCGAGATAGCCCAGGCGTATGTCGATCTGCGCGACCAGCAGCAGCGCATCGTACTGGTCCGCGAGTCGGCAGAACTGGAAGAGCAGGTCCTGACACTCACCCAGCAGCGCCGAGCGCAAGGCGTTGCATCTGACCTCGATGTCGAAAGGATCCGAACGCAGGTCGAGAACACGCGCGGGACGCTCATTCCGCTCGATGCACAGATCACCGAGTCCCTCGACCAACTGGCCACGCTGACTGGGCGGGAGCCCGGCGCGCTCGATGCGGAACTCACTGACACTGGCGCACTGCCCGCGCTGCCGGAAACGATTCCGGTCGGCGATCCGGCCGCACTGCTGAAGCAGCGACCGGACATCCGAGCGGCTGAGTGGCGGCTGGTGTCGACGAATGCGCAGATTGGCGAGCACGAGGCGGACTGGTTCCCGAAACTGACTTTGCTGGGCGACCTGGGTTTCACGGCCGCGAATCCCGGGCACCTGGTGCGCTCAAACAACTTCACGTGGGTCGGTGCGCCGTTGTTACAATGGAACGCGCTCGACTTCGGTCGTACGAAGGCGAAAGTGGACCAGGCCAAAGCGGGATTTGACGAGGCCGAAGCCAAGTACGAGAGCACCGTTCTGGGTGCGCTTCGCGACGCCAATGTCGCGCTTTCACGTTACGGGCATCAGCGCGATAACGTGGTGAGCCTGCGTAATGTGGAGTCCTCAGCCACTCGGGCGGCCACACTCACACAGCAACGCTACCGTGCGGGAACGTCCTCCGCGTTGGATTGGCTCGACGCCGAGCGCACGCGCTTTTCTGCTCAGCAGAACCGGATCGCCGGCGACGCCGACCTGATCAAAGACTACGTCGCTCTGCAGAAGAGCCTGGGACTGGGATGGCAGCACGACTTACAGACCGCCAGCGCTCGTGACACACCGCCCGCGCCGGGACCTCAAGGTGCCGGTACAACGCGCGATTAGGCCCGCGGCTCGGCCAACACCTGCACCCAATACAACCCACGCTTAGCTCGTCCGGCGGCTAACCCGAGTCCCATCTCGGCGAAGCGCGGGTCCATGATATTCTCGCAATGGCCAGGACTGTCGAGCCAGCCCTGCACCACTTCGTCGACCGACTTCGGGCCGAAGGCGATATTTTCGCCGACCAGCTTTTCTGAGTAGCCGACAGCGCGAACCCGATCCGCCGGCGAGTGGCCTGCCGGATCGACATGCTCGAAGTAATTCTTTTCGGCCATGTCGCTGGCATGACCCAGCGCAACGCCCGCGAGCGTGCCCGACAACGTCACCGGCGGCGCCGGCCCGAACAACTCGTCGCCACAATGAATGCCACGAGCCCGCACGTCGTTGACGAGTTGCAGTGCACGCGTCGCCTGCGCGGGCGAGAGCGCCGGTGTCGGTGCCGCTATCCCAGACAGCGCCGGAGCCGGCGTGCCAGGTGCGTCCCAACCTGATACAGGTGCCGACGGCACCGGTATTGCACGCGCGGATGGCGGCGGTGTTATCGGCGGCGCCCGCCATCTCGTCGCAGGCCCAGGCACAGGCATCCACGTTCCCGTCGACGCCTGCAACCCCGGCGGCAGCCTATAAAACGACCCCACCACGAGCCACGTATCGAACCCCCTTCGATACTCGCCGATATCACGCATCCTTCGGCTCGCCACAATGCGACAACCGGAGCGTCGCAGCAGTTCGAGCGTCGCCGAGTCCGGGCCGCTGAT
>DATBCZ010000321.1:0-11330 GCA_036270175.1 Steroidobacteraceae bacterium
GAAATAGCGACACTGCGCGCGATCGGTTTTCGGGGCGTGCCAGTGATCGTGTCCGTGCTCATCGAGACCATGTTGTTAGCCCTTTTGGGCGGCGTGCTCGGTGCGGGCATCGCCTGGGCTATTTTCGACGACTACACCGCCTCGACGCTGGGCTCGAATTTCAGTCAGGTGGTGTTTGCCTTCAAGGTCTCACCCGCTTTGCTGTGGGGAGGACTCAAGTGGGCGCTGGCCATCGGATTTGTTGGCGGCTTGTTTCCGGCGGTTCGTGCGGCTCGAATTCCGGTCACCGCCGGATTGCGTGAGCTGTAGGTTACACGCAGGGCCAGGGGGACACAGAACATCCGGGTCCGGGTTCGATGTAGGGACGGGGGCACCTGCGGTCCCGGTGCCCAGGCCGACGCCCGTCACGGACAGTGTTCCGATGAATCGCCAATACCAGCGCGAGCTGCAGCGGGACATGCGCAGTCATCATGTTATGACAGCTTTTCGAGTGCGGCGCACAGCGCGAGAACATCCTCCTCGCGCTGGTCCCACGAGACGACGAAGCGGGTCTCACCGGTGCTCGCCGCATTCCAGTCGTAGAATTCGAAACCGGCCTGGCGCAGCGCTTGTTTGCGTTCCTGGCCGAGTGCGAGAAAGATTTCGTTCGCCTCGACGGGATGCATGAGCAGCTTGGCGCCCGCGCGGCCGATCTTCCGGGCGAAGTCATTCGTGCGTCGTGCGTTACGCAACCACACTCCCGATTCCACATAAGCCAGGAGCTGCGCCGACACGTAACGCGACTTCGAAAGGAGATGGCCGGACTGTTTACGTCGTAGCTCGAAGTCCCGCACCAGGGTCGTATCGAAAAACACTACCGCCTCTGCGGCCAGCGCACCGTTCTTGGTGGCGCCGAATGACAGGACGTCGACACCTGCGCGCCAGGTGACATCACCTGGATGGCAATCCAGGAACGCCACCGCATTCGCGAAGCGTGCGCCGTCCATCTGCACCTTGAGGCCGTGGTCGTGGGCGAGCTTGCACAAGGCGCCGAGCTCATCGGGGCGATAGGCTGTCCCGAGCTCGGTTGCCTGTGACAAGGCCAGGGCGGTCGGCTGAGTCGTATGGAGGGAAACGGGGTGGGCCTCCAGAGCAGCGGCTAAGGCCGCGTGCGTCACTTTGCCGTCGGGCGCCTGGAGTAATTCAATTTGTGCTCCACCGGAGAAGAAGCCGGGTGCTCCGGCCTCGTCGTTCGCGATGTGGGCTTCTTCGTGCGCGAAGATGACTCCGTAGGAGGGAGTCAATGTCGCCAGGCTAAGCGAGTTCGCCGCGGTACCCGTCGATACCGGGAAGGCACGGACCTGGGTGCCGAAATAGGCGCTCAGACAGTCATCGAGTCTTCGTGTCCACGGGTCATTGCCATACGCGGAGACGAGGCCGTGATTCGCGTCCGACAGGGCCGCGAGAACTTCTGCGGAAGCCGTCCCGGTGTTATCACTGAAAAATCGCAAAATGAGGCTCCTATTCGACGCGCCAGCGGAATGACCATGCGCCGAACGTCAAAAAAATGAGCGCGGTCACGGCGAGATACAGCAGGTTAGGTGTGATCTGCGCGATGCCGGCGCCGTCCAGCATCACAGCGCGGCCGCCTTCGAGAACGTGAGTGAGGGGAAAGATGTGCGCCGCCCACTGTACCCAGCGGGGCGAGCCTTCGAGTGAGAACCAGATGCCCGACACCAGCATCATCGGCCATGTCAACAGGTTGAGCATTCCACCGACGAGCTCTTCGCTCGAAACGCCGGCTGCGATCGTCAGGCCCAAAGCGATCATGGACAGCGCGCCCAGGACAGCGAGGAGCAATAGGAGCGCGATGTTGCCGGCAGAGTGGAAGTGAATGATGGTTCCAACACCCACGTAGAGAATCGTGGTGACAAAGAGGATCAGGCACAGTCGCGACAGCACCTGCGCGGTGAGGAATTCGAAAGCCGTGAGCGGTGTCGCGTGCAGCCGTTTCAGAAAACCGGTTTTCCGATATCGCAGGACCACGTAGCCGACACCGAACAGGCAGCTGAACATCATGTTCATGCCAAGAATGCCCGGGAACAGCCAGTCGACGTAGCGGACCGCGGCGCCGGTGACCGGTTGGCGCTGTGCGCCGGGTGCCGCGGCGAGCAAGAGCTTCTCGACGATGTAGCCTTTGGGCGAATCGGTGTTCACCCAATAACGGACCACACCCTTGAGGTCGACGAGCAGATCGATCTGTTGATGCGTGATTTTCTGCAGGCCGTCAGCCTCATTCGCGATGGGAACGAAGTCGACGTAGCGCTCCTGCAGGAATGGATGCTCCTTTTTGTCGATGCTGGTCGCGACGACACCAACCTTGAACAGCGGCCGCGCGGGTCCGCCAAATACGAAGCCCATGCCGACGACCAGGCCGATCGGCAGCAGGAGTGTGAAAATCAGCGTGGCCCGGTCGCGTATGAACTCCAGGTTGCGCGCGTGCCAGACGGCTAACAGGCGCCGGATCATGTGCGCAACTCCTTGCCGGTGAGCTCGAGAAAGAGATCCTCGAGATTAGGCGGGCGGATGCGCAAATTCTTCAAAGGCACGTGGGCGTCGAGGAGCGTGCGCAGGGTGGTCTCCAGGTCCTGCGTGGCGATCTCGACGCGGTCGGTCGAGTCAATGACCTTCAAGGGCAATTGGCGCGCGGCTTCGGGAAAATCCCGTCGGGGCAGTTCCAGCAGGACCTCTTCGAAGTGCTGCTGCAGGAGCTCGCGCGGGCCACCCTGGGCAATGATATGGCCGCCATCCATGATGGCGATGTCGTCGCAGAGCAGCTCCGCCTCGTCCATGTAGTGCGTCGTGAGAATGATGGTCTTGTTCCGCGCCTTGATGGACTGGATGAGTTCCCAGAAGTTGCGGCGCGCCTGGGGATCGAGTCCGGTGGTGGGCTCGTCCAGGAACAGGATTGCCGGATCGTTCACGAGGGCGATGGCGAGCAGCAGCCGTTGCTGCTGGCCGCCGGAGAGCTTGCGGTTATCGCGTGCGGCGAGCTTTTCCAGAGCGCACAGCCGGATGATCTCCTCGACGTCGAGTCCGCGGTCATAAAGCGAGCGGAACATCGTGAGGGTCTGTCGCACCGTGAGGAAATCCTGCAGCGCCGTTTTCTGGAACAGAATCCCCGCTTCCTCGCGAAAGCGAGGGCCTAGAAGCTCGCCGCGATAGAGGACCTCGCCCGATGTCGCGGCGAGAATGCCTTCCATCACTTCGATGGTCGTCGTCTTGCCGGCGCCATTCGGTCCGAGCAGGCCGAAGCAGATGCCTTCTGGAACGCTGAATGAAACCCCATCCACCGCGTTCACGGTGGGGTATCGCTTGATCAGATTACGGACTTCGAGAATTGGTATCATGGGTCACGTGAGCTACACCGATATGGTAACGCCACAGTTGCCGTTGTGGTCGGACAAGGATGCCGCCGAGGCGTGGGTCGTTCGAGAGAGTACTCGTGCCCGTCGTCTGACCGTACGCGTGTTCCACACGGGGCGCGTGGAAGTGGTCGTGCCTGCGCGAACCTCGCCGCGTGCGGTCGAACATTTTCTCGAGCGTCATCGTGATTGGATCGAGCGCAAGCGTCATGAAGCGCGGCAAAAGGCAGTACCGGATACACCATTCCCGCCGCCGCGCATAGAGCTCGCGGCTTGCCAGGAGACCTGGCGAGTCTTTCCTTCGGGCGGCGATGGCCGCGCACGAGTGAGTGTCATCGGCCCCGGTTTGCTGGCGTTGAGCGGCGATGCCCGCAACAAGCACTCGATGCGTCTTTTGCTGCGTCGCTGGCTGGTGGACCGCGCGCAAGAGGTACTGACGCCTGCACTGGAAGAGTGCGCCCGCGAGCTGGGTTTCAGCTTCGAGCGGATAATTATCCGTCGCCAGCGCACGCGCTGGGGAAGTTGCTCGACTCGCGGCACCATCAGTCTCAATTGCTGTCTCCTGTTTCAACGGCCGGAGGTGGTGCGCTATCTGCTGATTCACGAGCTGGTGCACACCCTGCACATGAACCACTCACGCCGCTTCTGGCAACGAGTCGCCCGGCACTGCCCGGAGTATGAGAGTCTCGATCGGGAATTACTCGACGGCTGGCGGCGGGTACCGTCATGGGTTTTTAGTGACGACTAAAAAGACAGATCAGGTCGATCTTTCCGACGAGGGCATCCACTGGGAGCTCGGGTCGTCGCTGTCGTATGGGGAGTATCTGCATCTCGAGAAGATACTCAATGCGCAGCAGCCGCTCTCGTTCGAGCACGACGAGACGATGTTCATCATCGTGCACCAGACCTCGGAGCTGTGGATGCGGCTCATGCTGCACGAGTTATCGGCGGCGCTGGAGTGCATCCGGCGTGACGACCTCGATCCCACTTTCAAGATGTTCGCGCGCGTCTCGCGTGTGCAGACGCAACTCATCGCGACCTGGGATGTGTTGTCGACCATGACACCCTTCGAGTACTCCGCGTTTCGCAACGCGCTGGGGCGCTCGTCCGGATTCCAGTCGTTTCAATACCGGATGTTGGAATTCATGCTCGGTAACAAGCACGCGGAGATGATCGCCGTGCACCGGCGCGATGCCGTTGCCTACGAGGCACTCGAGCGGGCGCTGGACGCGCCGTCGCTGTACGACGAGGTGCTGCGCTTGTTGAGTCGCCGTGGCTACGGCATACCTGACGATTACCTGACACGTGACTTCCGCGAGCCGTATCGCGCGAGCAAAGAAGTCGCCGGTGCGTGGCTCGGCGTGTACCACAATGCTGAAAAAGACTGGGACCTCTACGAGCTCGCAGAGCGGTTGGTCGATCTCGATCACAACTTCCAGCTGTGGCGCTGCCACCATCTGAAGACGGTGGAGCGCATCATCGGCTACAAGCCCGGTACCGGCGGCAGCGGCGGGGTCTCCTACCTCGCGAAGGCGTTGGAGCTCAAGTTCTTTCCGGAGTTGTGGCAGATCCGGACGTCGATGTAGTCACGACCTGGGAAGTCGCCTTGCGTCGCGTCCGCGCCCGGCGATATACGAGCAGGACAGCGAGAATTCCCGCATAGATGAGCGGCTCGCGAATGTCGCGTTTCACCTGCCAATAGAAGTGCCACACACCCAACGCCGCGATGACATAGACCAGGCGGTGCAGTTTCTGCCAACGCCGCCCGAGCCGGCGCATCATCCGGTTCGTCGAGGTCACCGCCAGCGGAATGAGCAACAACAGCGCCACGAAGCCGATGGTGATGTAGGGTCGTTTCGCGATGTCCGTGAACAGCGTGCCGAAGTTGAATTCCAGGTCGAGGGACAGGTAGACGGCGAAGTGCAGCAGCGCGTAAAAGAACGCGAATAGTCCCAACATCCGGCGCAGGCGGGGCAGGTGCGGCAAGTTGGCGAGATGCCGCAGTGGAGTGATCGCCAGGGTGATGAGCAGGAAGTTCAGGGCCCACTTGCCGCATTCGTGCTCGAGTTTCTTGACCGGGTCGGCGCCCAGGCTGAAATCGAGCCAACCGAAGGCGCCACAGAGCAGCCACGCGAGGGGCAGCAGACTTGCGACAAATACCAGCGGCTTATAGAGGAGTCGGTAGCGCTGCTCGACGTTCACTATTCGGTTGCGTCTCAGAAGTATCGGCGTAGGTCCATGCCCTTATAGAGGTCGGCGACCAGGTCGGCGTAACCGTTGAAGGGGAGCGTCGGCCGGCGGCCGGACAGAAAGGCCGCGCCGATGTGCCGCTCGGTCGCCTGGCTCCAGCGAGGGTGGTCCACCTGCGGGTTCACATTCGCGTAGAAACCGTATTCGTGCGGGGCGGCTACGTTCCACGCCGTGTTCGGCTGCCTGTCGGTGAAAGTGATTTTCGCGATGGCCTTGATGGATTTGAAGCCGTATTTCCACGGCACCACCAGTCGTAGTGGTGCACCGTCCTGGTTGGGTAGCGCCTGGCCGTAGAGGCCGACCGCCAGCAAGGTGAGCGGATGCATGGCTTCGTCCATGCGTAGTCCTTCGACGTAGGGCCAGGTCAGTACGCGCTCGCGTTGTCCCGGCATACGGCGCGGGTCGTACAACGTGGTGAATTGCACGTACTTCGCTTTCGATGTTGGTTTGAAACGCTCGAGGAGGGAGCTCAGGGGAAAGCCCACCCAAGGAATGACCATTGACCAGGCTTCGACGCAGCGGAAGCGATAGATGCGCTCTTCCAGCGGCTGCGATTTCAGCAGGTCCTCGAGCGCGAAATTGCCCTTCACCTCGGCTTCGCCGTCGACCGTCACGGTCCAGGGTGCGGGGTTGAAGGAGCGGGCATTCTGCTTCGGGTCCTCCTTGTCGGTGCCGAACTCGTAGTAGTTGTTGTAGCCCGTGATCTCTTCGTACTTGTTGGGAGTCTCGGTGACGCTGTAGAGCGCGTTGTGCGTGTACTGCAGGCGCGCGCCCGCAGGCTGTTCCGCCTGCGCTGTTTTCAGCAGTGAGCTGGCGCCGGTCGCCATGACACCGGTAAAGAATGCGCGTCGGTTGAAAAACACTTCACGCGGCGTGATATCTGACGGTGCTATACGCGGAGTCTGCATGGGCATTACTGGCTTCATATGGGTTAGACCGGCGCAGAGCCGGAAAAATTGCACCAGGGGGATCGGGTCAGGTCCAGTCGACGCATACGACTCCGAGGTCCTGCGCGGTGCGCCGGGCTTTTTCCGAGCCATTGACCAGGAACCCGTGAGTCGCGAGACGCAGATGGGGAAGGTCGGTGGAGGAGTTGCCGTAAGCCGTCGTGTCGAGTCCGGGATGTCGCTCGCGAAGCGCGATGAAACAGCGCGCTTTCTCTTCACCTTTGCGGTTGGGTGTGGTGAGCGAGCCGTTGAGGCGGTCGCCATCCCAACGCACACCGGTGCAGATGGTTTCGTTGAAACCGAGCTCGCGGGCGATCGTGGGGACGTACAAGTCAGTGCTCGCGCTCATGAGGACCAGGTGGTCCCCGGCGCGGCGGTGCTCGGCTATCCGCTCCATTGCGTTGGCGAAGGTGCCGCGAGCGATGAGCGTGGGCACGAAGCGGCTGGTCCAGGCGTCTATGTCGCTGCGGCTACTGCCCCCGAGAGCCGCCTTGATGAAGGACTCTTTGACCCGTCCCTCGTCGGTGCGACCGAGCAGGTATTCAACAGTTGGGGGCGCCACGGTGGCGAAGAGGGGCAGGCGCCAGGGCTTGCGACGCACGACGAAGCCCATCGCATAGGGGAGCAGGGTGTCGTGACGTGTGATGGTCTCGTCGAGATCGAAAACAACGAGTTGGGGCATGGGTACGTCGAGCGGGCGGGCCTGCGTCGTGTTGGTGCTGACGCAGGCCCGCATCGTTGGTTTCGGTACGCTTGCCTTGCCTTACGCTTTCGGCCCTACGCCGCGGACTTTTGCGAAGCCAGTTGCCGCAGGACGTAGTGGAGGATGCCGCCATGGCGGAAGTACTCCCGCTCCTTCGGCGTATCGATGCGGACGCGCACGGTGAACTCGATCGGCTTGCCGCCATCCGACTTCGCCGTCACTTTCACTTCCTTCGCATCGCCGCTGCCGAGACCGGCAATGGAGAACACTTCTTTCCCGGTGAGACCGAGCGATTGCGCATTCTGTCCCTGGTGGAATTGCAGCGGGACGACGCCCATGCCGATGAGGTTCGAGCGGTGGATGCGCTCGAAGCTCTCGGCAATTACCGCCTTCACGCCGAGCAACATGGTGCCCTTCGCGGCCCAGTCGCGCGAGGAGCCGGTGCCATATTCGCGGCCGGCGAGAATGATCAGCGGCGTGTTTTCTTTCTTATAACGCATGGCCGCGTCGTAGATCGAAAGCTGCTCGCCGGTCGGCAGATGGATGCTCACGCCGCCCTCGACACCCGGGACGAGGAGGTTGCGCAAGCGGATGTTGGCGAAGGTGCCGCGCATCATGACTTCATGATTGCCGCGCCGGGCACCGTAGGAGTTGAAATCGACGGGCTGCACGCCCTGCTCGATGAGATAGCGGGCGGCCGGGCTGCTCTTAGAGATGTTACCCGCGGGCGAGATGTGGTCCGTGGTAACGGAGTCGCCCAGCACCGCTAAAGATCGCGCGTCGAGGATGTCGGCCAGGGGCGCCGGTGTCATGGTCATTCCGTCGAAGTAAGGCGGATTCTTCACATAGGTCGATTTCTCGTCCCACGTGTAGCGCTTACCGGCGGGCACCTTGATGCTGCTCCAGTTGCTGTCGCCGGTGAATACGCTCGCGTAGCTGTTGCGGAACATCTCGGAGTCGATGGACTTCAGGAGGACCTCCTGCACTTCCTTGTCGCTGGGCCAGATGTCGGCCAGGTAAACGGGCTTGCCGTCCTTGCCGGTGCCCAGGGCTTCCTTCGTGAGATCGACATCGAGCGAGCCCGCTAGCGCGTACGCAACGACCAGTGGCGGTGAGGCGAGGAAGTTCATCCGCACTTCGGGATGCACACGGCCTTCGAAGTTACGGTTGCCGGAGAGCACCGAACAGGCGGTGATATCACCGGCCTTCACGCCCGCGGAAATCTCCGGCTTTAGCGGGCCCGAATTTCCGATACACGTTGTGCAGCCGTAACCCACGACATCGAAGCCGACCGCTGCAAGGTCGCCGAGCACGCCGGCCTTCTTGAAGTAGTCGGTCACCACGCGCGAGCCGGGAGCGAGACTGGTTTTCACCCACGGCTTGGCCTTCAGGCCTTTCTCGTTCGCCTTACGGGCGAGCAATCCGGCCCCGAGCATGACGGAGGGGTTGGACGTGTTGGTGCAGCTCGTGATGGCGGCGATGAGCACCGCGCCGTCCTTGAGCTCGAAAGTCTTGCCATCGAGTGTTACGGACGCCGTGCCTTTCGCGGCAGGTGTCTTGACAGCGCGCTCCTCGGAGGACTTCTTCGCGTTGGTTTCGTAGACGCTCTTGGCGGTCTTCAGGGACACGCGGTCCTGCGGGCGGCGCGGGCCGGCGAGACTCGGCTCAACCGTGCCGAGATCGAGCTCGAGGACATCGGTGTACTCGGCGTCTTTCTGGCCCTGGTTGCGCCACATGCCCTGGTGTTTGGCGTAGGCGGTGACGAGATCGATGCGCTCCTTGGAGCGCCCGGACAGCTCCAGGTAACGGATCGTCTCCTCGTCGATCGGGAAGATGCCGCAGGTGCTGCCGTACTCGGGGGCCATGTTGGCAATCGTGGCGCGATCCGCCAGCGGCAAGTTCGCCAGGCCGTCGCCGAAGAACTCCACGAACTTGTCGACGACGCCTTTCTTGCGAAGCATCTCGGTGACGGTGAGTACCAGGTCGGTCGCGGTGGCGCCGGCCGGGAGCTTACCCTTCAGGCGGAATCCAATGACCTGCGGGATGAGCATGGTCACCGGCTGGCCCAGCATGGCGGCTTCGGCTTCGATGCCACCGACGCCCCAACCGAGGACGCCGAGGCCGTTGATCATGGTCGTGTGGGAGTCGGTGCCGACCAGGGTGTCGGGATAGGCCCGATGTCCGCCGTTGGTTTCGGCATCGAAGATCACGCGGCCCAGGAACTCCAGGTTGACCTGGTGGACGATGCCGGTGTTGGGCGGCACGACCTGGAAATTATGAAAGGCTGTCTGGCCCCAGCGCAGGAACGAGTACCGCTCGCCGTTGCGTTGGAATTCAATTTTGTTGTTCGCCGCCAGAGCGCCGGGTGAGCCGTACTCGTCGACCTGCACCGAGTGGTCTATGACCAGTTCGGCGGGAGCGAGCGGGTTTACCTTATCCGCATCACCGCCGAGGCGCACGATCGCATCGCGCATTGCCGCCAGGTCGACGACACAGGGCACTCCGGTGAAATCCTGGAGGATGACGCGGGAGGGTGTAAAAGCGATTTCATACGACGGCGTCGCTTTCGGATCCCAGGAGAGCAACGCATCGATGTCCGCGCGCGTCACATTGACGCCATCTTCGAAGCGCAGAAGATTCTCGAGGAGGATCTTCAATGAGTAGGGCAGGCGCGCCACCTTTTCGGGCGGCAATGCAGCCATGCTCCAGATTTCGTACGAGCGACTGCCTACGTTGAGCGTCGAACGCGCCTTGAAGCTGTTCGTCATGAATCCTCCGCTGTAAAAAGCGCGCGGATTATAGTCGATTGGCTGAAATTGCCTGCGGCAATTTCAGCGGAGGGACTAGGCTGCTGCCTGCTGTGTGTATGCAGATACGACAGTCTCAATCACTCCTCCACCGAGACAGCGGTCTCCGTCGTAAACGACGGCGTACTGTCCCGGTGTGACCGCGCGTTGTGGTTGGTCGAAAATGAGGCGGGCGGTGCCGTCCGGAAGGGGCTCGAGGAGTGCCGCCTGGTCGGCCTGGCGGTATCTCACCTTCGCTGTGCACCGAAAAGGCTCAGTTCGGGGCGTCGTGAGCCAATGCATCGTTTCTGTGGTGAGCGCGGAGCTGGCCATAAGAGGGTGGTCATGCCCCTGCACCACGATGAGCACGTTGCGTCGCCCGTCCTTGGCGGCTACGTACCAGGGCTGCTCCGAATGGCCGCGTCGGCCACCGATCTGCAGGCCGCCACGCTGGCCGAGTGTGTAGAACGCGAGACCCTGGTGGGTCCCGAGCAACTCCCCTTCGGGAGACTCGATCGCACCTGGCGTCGGGGCGACAAAGCGCTCCAGGAATTCCCGGAACGGGCGCTCGCCGATGAAGCAGATACCCGTGCTGTCGGGTTTGTCGAACACCGGGAGTCCCGCACGTCGGGCGCGCTCGCGGACGGCGCCTTTTTCCAACTCTCCAAGCGGCATCAGCGAGCAGGCGAGGTGCTCGGTGGCGACGGCATGCAGGAAGTAGCTTTGGTCCTTGGCTGCGTCGCGGGCTTTATGGAGCTCCGTTTCGCCGTTGGGCGCCGTGACCAGCCGGGCGTAGTGCCCCGTGGCGAAGCGTGATCCGCCGAGTCGGCGCACATAGTCCAGCGCGACCCCGAATTTGATCTCACGATTGCAGAGTACGTCGGGGTTCGGGGTGCGGCCGGCGCGCTGCTCACGGAGGAAATATTCGAATACGCGCTCCCGGTACTGCGCGGCGAAACTCACTCGGTGCAGGGGGATGGCGAGCTCGTGTGCGACGGCGCGTGCGTCCTGAAAGTCCTGCGCAGCAGTGCAGTAGGAGTCGTCCTCGTCGTCCCAATTGCTCATGAAAAGCGCGTGTACGTCGTGGCCCTGTTCCTTGAGCAGGAGTGCCGCGACGGCGGAGTCCACGCCCCCGGACAGGCCGACGATGACGCGGTCTCGTGAAGGGGTTGCCATGGCGCTAATTCTACGCTGATGAGGCGCGGAACGATGTCTGCCGAAGGAGAGGGGCGGGAGCCTG
>DATBCZ010000322.1:0-1665 GCA_036270175.1 Steroidobacteraceae bacterium
TGGTGATGGTCTCAATCGGTGCCTTCGGTCCGAGGAGCCGGAATCTTGCATTGGAGACGATCGCGGGCGGGTGAATGCGCAGGGGGTGCGCGGCTTCTGCGAGGGGCAGATTGCCCATTACGAGATTCCGCGTTACATCAAGTTCGTGGACGCGTTTCCGTTGACGGTGACCGGCAAGGTACAGAAATACCTGATTCGCGGGCAGATGACGCGCGCGCTCCCCGTTTGGCCCAGCATTCATGTCGCACTGAAGCAAACCGACGTCGCGCCCGTACAATATTCGGAGGGGCGCGGCGCTCCCGGTCGGTTCCCCGTGTTTCATCAATTGACAAAGTTGGTGTCGGGGTTTCAGATGGACCCGGGGCAGTCTCGTGGGTGGCTGAACTTGAGCTCTCCGGCACAGCCGTTGGGTACGCTCGATATCGCGTTGGCTCACGCGTCGCAACTGCTGCGCGGCGACCCGAAGCTGGCCGCGCGGCAGGCCGGCGAGATCCTCAAGGTCGTTCCCAACCATCCCGAGGCGATGCTGCTACTGGGCGTTGCTTCACGGACGGCCGGAGACGTCGATGTGGCGCTCACGACGCTGGATCGCCTGGTCGCCGCCCAACCGAACTGGGCCGTGGCGTGCCATGAGTTGGGAGTCACTTTGGGCGAGGTCGGCCGCCCGGATGCGGCTATTCTTGCGCTACGCCGCGCGGTTACTCTCAAGCCGGATCTGCCTGATGCATGGCGCGAGCTCGCGACACAGTTGACCGTGTTGGGAGACAACGAGGGTGCGGAGCGCGCTCACGCCGGCCACATCAAAGCGTCGAACCGGTCTCCTCAGTTGATGGCCGCCGCCCTCGCGCTCTGTGAGAACCAGCTCCCTCGGGCTGAGCGACTGTTGCGCGATCACTTGAAAAAAGATCCCAACGATGCGGCTGCCATTCGCATGTTCGCTGAGGTTGCCGGCCGGCTACGCCGCTATCACGATGCGGAAAACCTCCTCGTGCGATGCCTGGAACTCGCCCCCGAATTTAACGGCGCCCGCTACAACTATGCCATGGTGTTGTATCGACTGAACAAGCCCGTGGCGGCCTTGCGGCAGATCGACATTCTGATGACGAGTGAGCCGCGCAATTCGGGTTACCGGAATCTGCGCGCCGTGGTATTGGCGAACATCGGTTCCTACCAGGAGTCGCTGGAGATCTATTCCGATGTGCTTGCCAAACATCCGGACCAGGCCAGGATCTGGTTGAGCTATGGACACGCATTGGCAACTGCGGGTCGAACGGCAGAAGGTGTCACGGCCTATCGGCGTGCGATCGCGCTCGTTCCGACGTTAGGGGAGGCGTACTACAGTCTCGCGAATCTCAAGACCTTTCGTTTCGATGCGAGCGACGTCCAAGCCATGCGCGAGCATCTGCAGGGCCGTGGCGGCAACGAGGAGGATCGCATCCATTTTCACTTTGCGATCGCCAAGGCGCTGGAGGATTCAGGCGACTACGCGGATTCGTTCGAGCACTACGCCGCAGCGAACGAGCTGCGCGCTGCCCGAGTGGGCTACGAGCCGGAGGCGACGTCCGATCAGGTAACACGCGCCAGGAAGTTTTTCACCGCGGAGTTTTTTGCGCGGCGTAAGGGATATGGGGCGCCGCAGGCCGACCCGATCTTCATCGTCGGGTT
>DATBCZ010000323.1:0-5407 GCA_036270175.1 Steroidobacteraceae bacterium
GGTGACCAACATGCGGGGCGTTGATGCGGCAGTGATCGCGGAACACGCGATTGCCCTGACCCTGGCTCTGGCGCATGGCCTCGATACTTTCGCCGTCGACACGTCGAAAGGCGCCTGGAGTGGAGAGCACGGCGCGACGACACCCATCCAGACACTCGACGGCAAGACTGTGCTGGTCGTGGGGCTCGGCGGTATCGGAACGGAGGTTGCCATTCGAGCGCACGGCCTGGGCATGAAGGTTGTCGCAACACGTGACAACAATCACGACAAGCCGGACTTCGTCAGTTATGTTGGACTACCCGACGAGATGCTCACCCTGGCGAAATCCGCGGATGTCATCATCAACTCGGTGCCGCTCACCCCGCAGACCACGGGCATGTACGACGCAAAGTTCTTCGCAGTCCTGAAGCCCACGGCGTACTTCATCAACATCGCCCGCGGCGCCAGCGCGGTGACGGCGGATCTCGTGAGCGCCCTGAACGAGCATCGCCTCGCTGGCGCGGGACTGGACGTGGTGGATCCCGAGCCGCTGCCTTCCGACAATCCTCTCTGGCACGCGCCACACGTCCTGATCACACCGCACATCTCATCGCGATCAGATCTCCCCGGCGAATCCCGCTGGACGCTCGCGGTCGAGAATCTGCGTCGCTACGCGAACGGCGAGAAGATGCTCTCGGTAGTCGACCTCGCCAAGGGATACTAGGCGCCCTGAAGTCTTTGGCGCCGGAACATTCTCCCACTCAAAAGCAACAGCATCGCAATCCAATAGCCAACCCCGACAGTGAGTCGGAAGGGAATCGAGAATCGCGCATTGGGCGAGATGAACCCTTCGATCAACCCCGCCCCCAGTAGCAGCAGCACGCAAGCAACCAGCAGCGGACCCAGATGCTCCGCGCAGGCGCGGAAGGATTGCGCCCGTGTTGGACCGGAGGGGCGGAGCAGCGACTCGCCCAAAGCCGTGCCGGCCGCTCCAGCGAGGCAAATGACCGACAGCTCCACGGGGCCGTGCGCGAGAATGAAGCGCACCAGGGACAGCCCCAGCCCGTGTTGATGGGTGAAGGCGAGCAATCCGCCCAGCATCAATCCGTTGAGCGCGATCATGTAGAAAGTGCCCAGCCCCAGGAGTATACCGGCGCAGAATGCCCCGGTCGCCACCACGGCATTGTTGGAAAAGATCTGCACTGAAAGAATCGAGGAAGGAGCCACGTTGAGCAGTTGATCGGTCCACAGGTGACCCTGCTCCACACCCGAGATCATCCGCTCGCTGGCGATGAGGCCGATCAGCTCCGGATACCTCGAAATCAACCACCACCCGGCGAGCGCACTGAGTACGAGCAGCAGTGCGATCCAGAGTGTTAGTGAGCGAACGGAGCGCGCCGCGGCGGGAATCTGCTCGCGAAAGAGCGTGAGCCAGCGGGACCGACCCAACTTGGGAGGGCGGCTGACCGCCACATGCAGTCTCGAGTAAGCCGTTTCCAACGCGGCGGTTGCGGCGCTTCCCGGAAGCAACTCCCGCGCAGTGGCGAGATCGCGTGCCAGGGCGCGATAGGCTTCGAGGGTCTGCAACGCTTCTGCGGTGGTCGCGCGTGAGCGTCCGGTTGCCTCACTGACCTCGGTCGCCAGCCCTTGCCAGTCTGGCGCGCGCGCTTTGACCCATGAGGCCGCGTCGCGGCCCGTTCCATTCTCAACGACCAAGGAGGGCTTCCAGCCGAGCCAGTAGGGCCGCCCCATTGAGCGTCGCCAACTGGACCGGGTCCAGTCCTGCCTCGAGCCTCGCGAGCAACTCGCGCGCAAGCGACTCTCTGCTGCCTTCCTTCAACTCCACCCACCGGTCGATGAGATCTTGTACGAGAGCGGCCGCATCGGGTTCCAGGCGCGAGTTCTGCGCAAGCGTTCCGACGAGTGCCAGCGACCCGGTGGCCTTCGTCTCATCCAGAACCAGGACGGTGCCCGCCGCGAGATCGCCGATCCTTACACGCAGTGCGGTGAAAATGCAGCACACCAACCCCACGAGATACATGACGGGCAACGAGTCGATCAGGCGGAAGAGATTGCGCAGTAGCAGCGCTCCGGTGCCCGGCGTAGCCCCCTCGAGAGTCACGATCCGTGCCCCAGCCTTCCGCTTGCCGGGGGTCCGGCCTCGCATCAGCACCTCGAGAACCGGGTGATAGAAAAAGTAAATCAGGAGGGCGGGGAGAACGAAGAGGAGTGGGAAAACGCTTTTCTTGAAGGCGGGGCCCACCATCAGCCCGATCAGCAAACCTGCCAGGACCCAGGCAAGCGCCACCAACAGGCGGATGTGCCAGTCGATGATGAAGGCGTAGGCCCGGGTCCCGGGGCCAGCGATCCGGAGCGTGATGTCCACGCCCGTCAGGCCCCTTATGTTGAGTTCGTCCGTTGCCAACCGCGACCCGCCGGGACGCGGACATGAGTGGTCCGCAAGGAAGGCATTCTGATATCTTTGCGCGCAAAGGTCTACGCGCGGGCACACCGCCGCTCTATTCAGGGAAAAGGGAGAGGACCATGACGTACGAATTGCCAGCGGCCCCGCTGTCCATCGGCGGCGTGATTGACAGTGCGATTCGCCTATACCGCGACTCCATACGCCAATGCTGGATCCTCGCGCTCCTTTATTCGGTGGTGATGGGTATATTCGGTGTCTTCTGGACGCTGCTCCTCACCAAGGGAGTCGTGCCTGGGACCAAAGACCCGCGCCAGGCGCTCGCGGTCATGTTCTCCCCCGTTGTGATAGCGGGATTCGCGGTGGCGATGCTGGCTTCTTTCGTGTTCTACGGCGCACTGATGAAAACGGTAAGCGCGTGGGCGAAGGGAAACGAGTCGCTCTCCGTGGCCAGCGCGCTCGCCGTAGGCCTGCGCCGCTTACCCGGAACAGTCCTCGGAGGCCTGCTCTACGGGCTGGCCGTCGGGATCGGAATCATTCTGCTGGTCGTGCCGGGGGTTTATTTTTTTGGGAAGCTCCAGCTGTGGTTGCCGGCAATGTTCGTGGATGACGCGGGCGCGGTGGAGGGGCTTGGGATCAGCTGGCGGCTGACCCGCGGCCGCTGGTGGCGCGGCACTGTAATCCTCACTGTCGCGTTGGTCATCGTGTACGTTTTCGCCCTCGCCCTGGGCCTCCTCTCCGGCCTCATCACCGCTCTGACCCATCTGACCCTCACAGACAGCACCATCGTCGGCCAACTGTTGGGGGTTGTGTCGAACGTGATCGTGCTGCCCATGTTTGTCGCCATCCTCATCGTGATGTACCACGATTTCAAACTTCGTAGCGAAGGTGGCGACCTTGCTGCCCGGATGGGAGCTTTGGGCAAAGCCTGATCCATGCGGGGGGCGTGTGCGCTACTGCTCGTAACACTGGGGCTTGCCGCCGGCGCACCGCTCAGAGCCGATTCGGCCGCCCCGCGTGAAGTGATCCGCGAGTGCGCGCGGCGGGCAAAGCCCGATCTCGTCGGAATGGACGCGCTCCGCGCCGACTGCCCCACTCTGGCAACGGCCATCGAGGCTCTCGGGCTCGCCGCGCACCTGCCTGAGGATTGGAAAGAGCAGGTCACCACTGATGACCTGGCGGACTGGAGCGCGCTCGCCGATCGGTATGACGGACCCGCCGCACCCGTGCCGCTGCCGGACAGCGCGAGGCTGCAAACGATCGCCCAGTTTCTGCGGCCACCGCCCGCGCCCCCCAACTGGTGGGAGCGATTCAAGACCTGGGTGGGGAGCTGGTTCGATCCGGAACGTGCGCAATGGCCCGACTGGTTGCGGTGGCCGGCCCAGTGGCGGCCGGGAAACGCGATCCTCTACGGTGTGATGGGTCTCGTGCTGATCGCCGCCGCCGTCGTGATCGTTATGGAACTGCGCGCCGTCGGAGTGTTCGGCGCGGGTCGGCGGCGCCGGGCACCCTCCAAGCGCTCGGCAACAGCTACACCGACCAACTCCCCGCACTGGCAAGAGCCCGAAGAAATCGACGAGCCTGTCGACCAGCTCCGTCCGGAGCGCATGCTGCGAGTGCTGGTCGCGGCCCTCACGAAGTCGCACAGGCTCGAGCGCGATCGGGATCTGACCTGTCGCGAGCTCATCACCGCCGCACGCTTCGATACGACCGCGCAACGCGAGATTTTCGCAAGCGTCGCACTCCTGGCTGAGCAAATACTCTACGGCGATCCAGGGCGTGCGCCGACACTGAACGACCGGGAGTTAGGCCAAAGCGCCCGCGGGCTCTACGGAGAACTACTCGCAGCACCTGCCGGGCAGCCCTCGAAGTGATTAAAGAGCGTGTGTTGATGCTCGCACTGGCGGCAGGCGCGCTCGGGCTGTTCTACATCCTTTTCTTTCCGAAGCCCCGGACCAACTCAGATGAGATTGTGCGACCCCTCTCCAGTGAGAGCCGTCCTGAGGGTTACCTGGCTGTGTGGCGCTGGCTTGGAGAGCAGCATATTCGCACTGTCAGTCTGCGGTACCGCTACGACCGACTCCCCACACAGCTGTCGAAGCCAACGGGCAACTTGCTACTCGTCACACTGCCGCAATGGGTGCCGGCCCGGACGGCGGAGCTGGAGAAGCTCGAAGGTTGGGTGGAGCGCGGCAACACGTTGCTGATCATGGCAGCCATTCACGATACTCCGCCCTGGAGTCTGGACGCCGACCCGCTGGTAAAGGAGAAGGTCGAGCAGCTGACGGGACTGCATCTCGAAACCCTCCCGGCTGAAAAAGCTGACTTGCAGGCGTTGCTGGCCGATCGGCTGGACGTCGTCCCCCGAGGCGAGCACCCATTGCTTGCCGGGGTGAGACACATCACGGCGGCTTCCAAACTACCTGTCCGTAATGCGCGGCTGAACGGACCTGACGACTCTATGCCATTCGAGCTCGCCACCCGGGCCGATAGCGGCGAGGCGACTCTGTGGCTCATGCGCCGTGGCGCCGGCCAAATCCTGCTGTCGAGCGTCTCGAGTCCATTTTCCAACGGGGCGGTCACCCTCACCGACAATGCCAGATTCCTGGCCAACATCATCGCCTGGTGTTGCGGACCCGGCGCGACGGTGGTCTTCGACGACGCACACCAGGGCGCGACCGCTTACTACGATGAGAGAGCGTTCTTTGCCGACCCTCGGCTGCATCACACACTCGGGTGGGTCGTGTTTCTCTGGCTTGCACTGGTTTTGGGCGCGTTGCCGCTGCGCGCCGTGCAGCGCTCGTGGCAGCCACTCGATGAGGGCGCCTACATCGAAGCGAGCGCCCGATACTTTGCGCACGTGGTACCACCGCACGAAGCCGCGCAGCGGCTGATCGAGAGCTTTTTGCGTCGGCTGGGCGCGGGCACCCACCCTGACCGCGAGCCGGCCCTCTGGGAGTTGTTTGACGAGGACTCCCGCGTTTTGGACCCGCAGCGCCGTGCTCT
>DATBCZ010000324.1:0-13623 GCA_036270175.1 Steroidobacteraceae bacterium
ACGGCGGACCTGTTGAAGATTTCCGATGGCTCGGCGTCGAGGACCAGGACGTCGGTTACCTTCCCTTGCGAAGTCACCGTGAAGCTGACATCGACAGAGCCCTCGATGCCTTTTCGGGCGGCGTCCTTGGGGTATTCCGCGGCGATGTGTTGGACGAGTCGCGCCTCCTGCGTATCCGGTGGTGGCGCTGCCGAGCCGGGGCGGCGCGGTACGGGGCTTGCCGTCGGCTGAGATGGGGTGGCCTCTGGTTGAGTTGCGGCGGTGCCGAGGCTCGAATCCTCGAGAGTTCGGCCGGCGAAGGTGGAGACCGTGCTGGCTGATACCGGGGTGGCGACTGCTCCAGACGTGGACGCGGTGTCGCGGTTGTTGTCGGGTTGCCGGCGAGACAGTGCCGCGTCCGATCCGCCCTGCGCTGAAGGATGTCGCGAAGCTGTCCTGGCCGACGCACCCTTTGCCGAAGGTTCCCGGTTGGCGGCGTCGAGCCGCTTGATGAGCGACTCGAAAAACGGCAGTCGCGGGTGATCGGGAGCGATCTGCTGGAGAGCCGCGACGTCGGTGCGCGCGGTTTTGAAGTTGTCCTGTTGGAAGGCGACTTCGGTCTCCGCGACGAGCCTCACAACTTCCGGCGGGAAGTGTGGGCTCCGTGTGGCCGACACGTTGGTCGCGGGGGCGACGGGGTCGTCCTTGGTGTTGAAGATCTTGAATGACAGCGCCAGGCCACCCAGGACGAGAATCACACCGGCACCGACGAGAAAGGCGCTTCGTGCGGGACTCGTTTCGCTCGGCAGTGGGTACCCTTTCGGGCGTGTCACGATGTCGAGTTTGGCTGCCGCGGCCAGCGCTGCCGAAGAGGGCTGGCGGGGGACTTGGCGAGGCTGGCCGGGCACTCCGGCGCCGCGTGTGTGGGGCGAGGGTGTCTGCCTGGCGCGTGCGGCCGATGACGCCACGACGGTGACGGGCTCTGGCTCTGGCATGCGAGCGGGCGCCGATGCCTCTACCTCGTCGCTTCCCGCGGCCTCCTCGGCGTATTCCTCGGTTCCCGCCGCCGCGGAAAGCGCGGCCAGCAGCTGCCTGGGCTGGATCGGGTAGGTCAGCGTCCGGAACAGACCAAAGGGCCCCAGCCGGCCCTTCAAGAGCTTCAGCCGCTCGCGCTCGGCCGCAAAGATCCGCAGCATGTCGGGGCGGGTGTGGCCGAGTTGGCCCAGCAGCTCGAGGCCCGAGCCGTCTTCCAGGCGCTCGCCGGCCACGATGACATCGAACTCATTGAGTCGCACGAGGTCGAGGCAGTCTGCCTTGTTCGTGACGGCATCAATAGCGAAGTACTCTCCCAGCGTACGGGTGATCGCTGTGAGGAGTGTTGAATCCTGATCGACAACGAGGACGCGCATAAATCCGTGGCAGCTCCAATCCCTGGGAGCCTTGTTTGACTCCTGTCTTAATACAGCGACAGGGCCTGGCGGACGCCGCTCCAGATCACGTTTCCATATTATCAATAGAAGACTGGCCGAATGTCAGACCGAGACCTCAGTGCAGGGGCCTCAGTGCAGGCGCCGTGCATGGATCACATTCGGCACCGCCTCCAGTCGCTTCAAAACGCGGACGAGTTGCTCCAGATCCCCGACCGCTACGGTGACCAGCACGTGGGCCGTTCCAGCGCCGCGATCGGTCGTGGTCGTCATCGCCTCGATGCTCAGTCGCTCGAACGCCAGGACGTCGGTTATGTCGCGCACCAGGCCTCTACGGTCGTAGGCGGTGACTGACAACTCGACTCTGGGACTACCGCCATTGGTCGTAGCCCATGCGACTTTCAGCACCCGCTCGGGCTTGGTGGCGCGCATTCGCACCATACTCGGGCAATCGCTGCGATGGATAGTGACTCCACGACCCACTGTTACATAGCCTGCGATCGGCTGTGGCCGCAACGGAGCGCAGCAGCGGGCGAGGGTGGCCGGCAAGTCGCCCACGCCTTCGATCTCGACGGGCGAGCCACCGCGACGGGTACTGGCAGGCGCGGGACGGGGGACGGGCGCGTGTCGCCGGGCCTCGACGAGTTGGGACCCCGGCAGCCGGGCGGCGGCCTGCAGGAGTTGTGTGACGCTGATCTCACCTTCGCCGAGAAGTTGGTAGAGATGGTCGGCGTCACGGGCTTCCAGTGTCTGCACCAGGGCGGAGAACTGCTCCTGCCGGAAGCCCACCCGCTGCAATTCACGCTCGGCGATGGTGCGGCCCGCGCTGCGGTTGTCGCCCACGTCCTGTTTACGGAACCAGGCACGGACTTTAGACCTGTTGCGAGGGGAGACGAGATAACCCTGTTCCGGGGCCATCCAGTCGCGGCTGGGTGCATCCTGCTTACCGGTGATGATTTCCACGATCTCGCCGTTCGAGAGTGTGTAGGTGAGCGGCACGATGCGGCCGTTTACCTTCGCTCCGCGGCACCGATGTCCGAGGGACGTGTGGACGTTGTAGGCAAAGTCGAGAGGTGTGGAGCCGCGCGGCAGATCGATGACCTCACCCTTTGGGGTGAGAGCGTAAATTCGATCTTCGAACAACTCGGTGCGGACCCTCTCGAGGAAGTCACGTTCTGAATCCGCCTCGCCGCCCGCACGCGTGATGTCGTGTGGCTCGAGGAGCCTTCGTACCCATTCGATTTTTCGTTCGTATTGCGCGTCACGCGCGCCGCCTTCCTTGTAGGTCCAGTGGGCGGCAACACCCAGTTCAGCGTGCTCGTGCATCTCGCGTGTTCGGATCTGCACCTCCACGCTCTTTCCTTGCGGACCGAGGACGGCTGTGTGGATGGAGCGATAGAAGTTGTCTTTTGGGGTTGCGACGTAGTCATCGAACTCACCCTGGATGTAGGGCCACAAGCCGTGCACGACTCCGAGGGCGGCATAGCACTCGGGTATGGAGTCCACGACGACTCTGACCGCGCGCACGTCGAAGAGCTGTTCGAAGGCGAGATGCTTCCGTGCCATCTTTCTGTAGATGCTGTACATGTGCTTCGGTCGTCCGTACACCTCCGCGCGCACACCCGCCTTGGCGAGTTCCGCTCGCAAGGTGGCACACAACTCTTCGATGTAACGCTCGCGGTCGGTGCGCCGCTCGTTCAACTCCGCCGCGATGCGCCGGTAGTCGTCGGGCTCCAGGTAGCGAAACGCCAGATCCTCCAGCTCCCATTTGAGCTGCCAGACTCCGAGGCGGTTGGCGAGCGGGGCGAAGATTGCACGGGCCTCGACTGCGCGTCGTTCCCGGTCCTCCGGTGAGGTTTCCCGCGCGTGGCGCAGGCCGACGAGTTGCTCGGCTACGCGAGCCAGCACCAGGCGGGGATCGCTTACGACCGCGAGCAGCATCTTGCGAAGCGTTTCGGCCTGCCGGGCATCGAGACCGCGCGCCGGTGACCAGTCGCGGGGTAGCCCGAGTTCCCCGAGGCGCTGCAGGGCGAGGGCTATATCGGTCGCCGTCCGGCCGACGATACCGGCGAGTACCTCGGTCCGGAGTTCCTCGTGGCCGATGACCGGACGCACCAGCATGGCCGTCGCCAGCTCCAGGTCCTCCGTAAGGGCGCCCATGACCTCAGCCGCTTCGGCGCCGATGGCCAGGTCGCCGTGCGCCTGCGGGCTCACCTGCTCTATGGCAACACGCGCCTTGGCGATCGCTTCGTGGATCGCCGGCGAGCAAAGTTGAATGGTCTCCACGGGTATGCTCTTTCGGACGGCGGGGGCTTGGCGGCATGTCCCCCGCGCGGGTTTACGGCTATCATACCTGCCTGTTTTCTCAAGCGGTGCCGAAGCTTAGCTTCGTCCCGACGACTCCCCGGTATTCATGGCAGGTCACACCAAGTGGGCTAGCATCCAGCTCCGCAGAGCGACACGGGCCAAGGGGAGGAAGAAGGTGCCGGTGCACGCGGTGGGTGGATCGTTCAAGGCCGTTCGCTATGAAGGCTACGGTCCGGGCGGGGCGGCGATCGTCGTGGATTCCGTGACGGATGACCGGGGCCGCACGGGCACCGAGGTTCGCGACACCTTCCTGAAATATGGGGGCAATCTGGGCGCGCAGGGTTCGGTGAGCTACCTGTTCCACATCGTCGGGCTCATGACGTTTCCGCCGGGCACGGACGAGGGTCGGCTGATTCAGGTGGCGCTGGAAGCCGGGGCCGAGGATGTCGTGCAAGGCGCCGATACCTCTATCGAGGTGCTGGCCGATCCGGTTGAGTTCGAGACGGTGCGGGCGATCCTCGCGGACAGAGGGTTCATACCGACGACTGCCGCGGTGACGGAGCGCGCCTCGATCGCGACGCCGTTGTCTGGCACGGCGGGCGAATTGACGGTGCGATTGTTGGAAGCTTTGGAAGATCTGGACGACGTACGGGACGTTTATTCGAATGTCGAAATATCGGACGAGGTCCTGGCGCGCATTTGATCCTGTGGCGTTTGCCGCTGGCATCGCCGCACCGGTCAGTGTCGCGACGCGCTCTGTTGCGTCGACGGCGGCGGCAAGGGGCCGCGCAGCGCTGACCATCAAACCTCATGTGATTACGCGCATCCTGGGTGTCGACCCGGGCTCGCGACGTACCGGGTTCGGTGTCATTGAATGTCGCGGCTCTGATTACGTGCATGTCGCCCACGGCTGTCTGAATGTCGGTGGCGCATTGATGGCGGAGCGGCTGCGCTTGATTTTCGATGGGCTGCAGGCGCTCATCGGCGAGCATCAGCCCGCCGAAGTCGCCGTCGAGCGCGTTTTCGTCAACCGCAACGTGCAAAGCGCGCTGAAGCTGGGGCAGGCCAGGGGTGCGGCGTTGTGTGCCGTGCCCAGAGGCTTGCCCGTGTTTGAATATGCCCCGCGCGCCATCAAAATGGCGCTGGTGGGCTCGGGAGCGGCGGAGAAGTCGCAGGTGGCTCACATGATTACGACCTTGCTCCGGCTCAAGGAGCGCATTGGTCCCGACGCATCGGACGCGTTGGCGGTCGCCGTGTGTCACGCTCATTCGCGTCGGCTGCACGCGTTTACGCAGGCGCAAGAATGATTGGATCTGTCCGTGGCCGCATCGCCTCGAAAACTCCGCCGCAGCTCATGGTTGACGTGGGTGGCCTCGGCTACGAGCTCGAAGCCCCGATGTCGACGTTCTTCCATCTCCCGGCAGTCGGGCAGGAAGTCAGTCTGCTCACGCACCTCGTCGTCCGCGAGGACGCACACGTGCTGTACGCCTTCGCCACCGAGGGTGAGCGGCGACTGTTTCGGAGTTTGATCAAAGTCTCCGGCGTGGGACCGAAGATTGCGCTTGCCCTGTTGTCGGGCATCAGTGTCGAGGCGTTTTCGCGCTGTGTGGTGAACGAAGACATCACGGCCCTCACGAAAGTCCCCGGCATCGGGCGTAAGACCGCCGAGCGCCTCGTGGTTGAGATGCGTGACCGCCTCGGAGATCCGGCAGCGGCCGCCGATGGTGTTGGCGCCGGCGGTGGCGTCCCGGTCCCCGTAAGTGCGAATCCCGAGTCGGAAGCGTATGCAGCGCTCGTCTCCCTGGGCTACCGTCCGGCCGAGGCCACTCGCTTGCTCAAGGCGATCGGCCCCGGTACACACTCGACCGAAGAATTGATCCGGCGCGCCCTGCAGGGCGCCAGCCGGTCATAACGGCAAGCAGCAAGGACCCCTATTGGAACCCGAACGAATCATCAGCGGCGCGGCAGGCAGCGAGGACGAGGCGGTCGAGCGGGCCATCCGGCCGGCCCGCCTCAATGAATACATCGGGCAGTCCGCCGTAAAGGCGCAGCTCGAGATCTTCGTGACGGCGGCGCGCCAACGGGGCGAGGCGCTCGACCACGTGCTGATCTTCGGGCCGCCGGGACTGGGCAAGACCACCCTGGCCAACATCCTGGCCGTCGAGTTGGGCGTCAGCCTGCGGCAGACCTCCGGCCCGGTGCTGGAGCGGCCGGCCGACCTGGCCGCCATCCTCACCAACCTGCAGCCGCGCGACGTGCTGTTCATCGACGAGATCCACCGTCTTTCGCCGGTGGTGGAGGAAGTGCTCTACCCCGCGATGGAGGATTATCAACTCGATATCATGATCGGCGAGGGGCCGGCGGCGCGCTCCATCAAACTCAATCTGCCACCGTTCACACTCGTCGGGGCGACCACAAGGGCGGGACTTCTAACCTCGCCGCTGCGCGACCGGTTCGGTATCGTGCAGCGGCTCGAATTCTATGACGTCCCCGATCTGGAGCTGATCGTGAAGCGCTCGGCCGACATTCTGAACGTGCCGATAGACGCGGGCGGCACGCGCCGGATAGCGCAACGCTCGCGCGGCACGCCCCGCATCACCAACCGCTTGCTGCGTCGGGTCCGCGACTATGCCCAGGTGAAAGCCGACGGCCGGATCGACGAGCGCGTCGCGGATGCGGCGCTCGATCTGCTCGAAGTCGATCCCCTGGGCTTCGATACCCTCGACCGGAAGTTTCTCCTCGCCATTATCGAGCGTTTCGACGGCGGACCGGTCGGGATCGAGAGTGTCGCCGCCGCGGTAGGGGAAGAGCGCGGCACACTCGAGGATGTCATCGAGCCGTTTCTCATCCAGAAAGGGTTTCTCGTGCGCACGGCGCGCGGCCGGATGGTGACGCGCATGACCTATCTGCACTTCGGCCTGAAAGCCCCCGAAATCGTAACCACCACGCTGCAGTTGTTCGAGGACCAGCCGTGAGTGTGTTTTCCTGGGCCGCCCGCGTCTACTGGGAAGACACGGACGGCGGCGGCATCGTTTACTATGCGAACTACTTGCGGTTCCTCGAGCGCGCGCGGACCGAGTGGCTGCGGACCCTGGGTTACTCGCAGCAGGAGCTCGCGCAGACGCCGGGAATCCTGTTCACCGTGACGGGACTGTCGGTGGAGTATCGTCGCCCCGCACGGTTGGATGACGAGTTGACGATCACATGCGAGCCGCGCGGTGAGCGCGCGACGGCGATGCGGTTCCTACAGCGTATCCACCGCGCGCCTGGGGGCGATCTGCTGGTCGAGGCGGAAGTCCGGGTGGTATGCGTGGACGCACGGACGCTGCGACCGAAGAGATTGCCTGATTTTCTCACTGATGCCTTGCCGACGGAGCGATCTTGAATGGGTGAACAGCTTTCAGTCATCAACTTGATCGTGCAGGCGAGTGTGCCTGTGCAGATCGTTATCGCGCTGCTGATGCTGGCATCGCTCTACTCGTGGATGATTATCTTCCGCAAGCGCTTCATGATCGGACGCTCGCGTCGCGAAGCCGACCAGTTCGAAAACCAGTTCTGGTCGGGCGGCGACCTGGCGCAGCTCTACCGGGCGATTGAATCGCGTGGTGGCTCGACCGGGATGGCGAACATCTTCGAGTTCGGCTTCCGCGAGTTCGCGCGGCTGCGTCAACAGGCCGGCGCCTCCGCCGACCAGATGTTGGAAGGCGCGCGCCGGGCCATGCGCGTCGGGCAATTGAAGGAGATCGACCGGCTCGAGCAGAGTTTGGCGACGCTCGCGACGGTGGGCTCCACCAGCCCCTACGTCGGCTTGTTCGGTACCGTCTGGGGGATCATGAGTGCGTTCTATTCCCTGGGGAATGTGCAACAGGCGACGCTCGCCATGGTGGCTCCCGGCATCTCGGAGGCGCTCATCACGACCGCGTTCGGTCTGTTCGCGGCGATCCCGGCGGTCATCGCTTTCAACCGGTTCGCCGACCAGGTGTCGCGCCTGGAGATCCGCTTCGACGCTTTCACCGAGGAGTTTTCCAGCATCCTGCAGCGACACGCGGCCCGCGGTGCCGGTCACGGCGGCGTGGTTTCCGCTGGCAGCCAGAGTTAGGAGGGGGCGATGGCGAGTGTCAACAAGGGCCGGCGTCTCATGGGCGAGATCAACGTCGTACCCTACATCGACGTCATGCTCGTGCTGTTGATCATTTTCATGATCACGGCGCCCCTGCTCACGCAGGGGATCAAGGTGGATCTGCCCAAGGCGGGGGCGGAACCCCTGGACCCGAAAATGCTCAAAGACGCCATTCCGATCGTCTTGTCGGTCGATAAGGAGGGTCGGTTGTATCTGAACAAGGGCGGCGATCCACGGGCGCCGCTCGATCCCGACGTGGTTGGCGACCGCACCGCGCACGAACTGCGCGGTAATCCCGACTTGCCGGTCCTGGTGAAGGCGGACAACGCCGTGCCTTACGGCGAGGTTGTGCGAGCCATGGTGATCCTGCAGAAGGCAGGCGCGAAGAAGGTCGGGTTTATCACCGATCCGCTTCCGCAACGTCCGCATCGCGGGTAACTGATGGCACAGTCCGGACCCGCTGAGCGGGCGAGCGATCGCTGGGCGTCGATTGTATTATCCGTGCTCTTGCATGGAGCCTTGGCTGCGGCGATCGGATACAGCTGGTACACGTATAAGCGTGAGCGGCCCGCGCCCACGCTCGCGATCGAGGCCACCGTCGTGGATGCGAAGACGGTGCCCGGTGTGGGTAAGCTGCCGCCGCAGCCGGAGCCGGCCCCACCGGCGCCGACCCCGCCGCCGGAGCCGCAGCCCGACACGCAGCCGCAGGTAGAGCCGGAGGGTCCGCCGCCGCCTACGCCCGAAGAGCTGGCGAAGCGCGAGCAGGAGCAGAAGGAGCAAGCTGAGCGGGAGACCCAGGCTAAGCAGCAGGAAGAAGACCGCAAGCGCGCGGAGCAGGAAAAGCAGCAGGAGGCAGCCCTGGCCGAAGAGAAGGCGGCCGAGGACAAGCGCGTGGCAGAGAAACGGCTCGCGGACGAGCAGGCGAAGAAAGCGCAGGAGAAGGCGGAAGCCGATCGTAAGGCCGCGGAAGCCAAAAAGAAGGCGGACGAAAAGCGTCTCGCCGACGAGAAGCGCCTCGCGGACGAGAAGCAGAAGGCCGAAGAGCAGGCGAAGGCGGACCGGGAAGCCGATCTGAGGCGCAGCCTGGACCAGGAATTGCGACGGGATGCAGCGCGCTCGAGTGGTGCCCTGGCGAGCTGGCAGTCGCAGATCACCGCCAAAATCCAGCGCGCGTGGTTGCGGCCGGCCTCGGCCCGGCCGGGAATCGAATGCGTGTTGAATGTGACACAGGTGCCGGGAGGTGAGGTGACGAACGTCCGCATCGGGACCTGTAACGGCGACCAGGCGGTCCGCGAATCGATCGAAGCGGCGGTTTACCGGGCCTCGCCGCTGCCGCCGCCGCCGGATCCGACGCTGTTCGAGCGGAGTTTGGTCATCACGTTCAGGCCCGATTAATAACGAGTGGGGCAAAAATGACATTTTTGACACACGGGTCGAAAGCGCCGCAGGCGACTTTCGACAATCGGAGAATCGCTTGAGTTGCATGATATGAGAGTGATGATGACAGTCGTACGCGCCCTCAAGGTCCTCCTGGTCGCCGCCGTAGTGGCGAGTGCCGCCGTGTTGCCTGCTCACGCGCAACTCAAGATCGAGATCACCAACGGCGTAACCGACCCTGTGCCGATCGCCATCGTGCCGTTCGCGCGCGCGGTCCCGGTTGACGGAGGGCTCGATGTCGCGGGGGTCATTCAACACGATCTGGCAGGCAGCGGGCGCTTTCGTGCCTTGTCCGGCCCGCGGCTTCCCACGTCGACCCCGACGCGGGCTGACGATGTGGTGTCCGCTGAATGGAAGAATGCAGGTGCTGATTACGTGGTGGTCGGCCGCGTCACCTCGATCGACGGCGGGCAGGTCGCTGTGGATTTCGACCTGGTCAACTCGCTGACAGGTCAGCGTGTCGTGACGCAGCGTTTCGTAGGTGTGCCAAGCGCATTGCGTAACGCCGCGCATCGGGTTAGCGACGTCGTCTACGAGAAGGTCCTCGGGATTCGCGGCGCGTTCGCAACGCGTATCGCCTATGTCGCGGTCGATGGGCAACCACCCGCACAGAACTACCAACTCATCGTCGCCGATGCCGACGGGGAAAATCAGCGGCTCATCCTGCAGTCGCGCTTCCCATTGATGTCGCCATCGTGGTCTCCGGATGGTCAGTGGCTCTCTTATGTGTCTTTTGAGAGCAAGCGCTCCGCCGTGTATGTGCAGCTCGTTCGCACGGGAGAGCGCCGCCAGGTTTCGGCACGGGCGGGTGTCAATGGAGCCCCTGCCTGGTCGCCCGACGGGAAGAAGCTAGCGCTCACCCTGGGCGGCAGTAACGGGAACCCCGATATCTACGTGCTCGACCTCGCGACACAGAACCTGTCACGCATCACGGACGATCCTGCGATCGACACGGAGCCGGCCTGGACGCCGGATGGCCACTCTCTTTATTTCACGTCGGACCGCGCGGGCGGCCCGCAGATCTACCGCATCGGAGTGAACCCCGGCGACCGGCCGAAGCGCATCACCTTTGGCGGCAACTACAATGCGCGGCCGCGGGTGTCGGCCGATGGGTCGCAGCTCGCCATGGTGACGCTCGACAACGGTAACTACCGGATCGCAGTACAAGACCTCTCGAGCGGTACCGTTCGCGTCCTTTCGCGAGGCCATCTCGATGAGTCGCCGAGCTTTGCTCCCAACGGGGCGACGCTCATGTACGCGGAGCGCGAAGGCAGCCGAGGCGCCCTCGCCACTGTATCCGTCGACGGCCTCACCGGCTTGCGCCTCAAGGCAGAGCAGGGTGAGGTGCGCGAGCCCGCCTGGGGGCCGTTTGTTCAATAGTCCAGTCAATAAAAACGCCGCCAGACGCGGACGGCATTTTGGAGAAAGGGTGTATGCGTAGAATTCTGGTTGTCATGTTGGTCGCTTGCCTCGGTCTCGCTGCATGCGGAAGCAAGCATCCCAAGGAGTCGCCGCCACCGCCGGCGTCCGAAGTGGGAGCGGGTACTTCATCAACGGGTGCGGGTGCTAACGGCGCCGCCAACGGGCAGAATGGCAGTGATGATGAAACCGCCGGGCCGCAGGGCGGCCTGCTTGCCAAGCGGGTGGTGTACTTCGATTTCGACAGCAGCGAAATCAAGGGTGAGGGCACGGACATCGTCGGGGCCCATGCGAAGTACCTCGCCACCAACCCGACCGCACGCGTGCGGCTCGAGGGTCACACTGACGATCGCGGCTCTCGCGAATACAACATTGGATTGGGCGAGCGCCGCGCACAGTCGGTGCGGCGAGCGTTGCTGTTACAGGGAGCTACCGAGGCACAGCTGTCGACGGTGAGCTACGGGGCTGAGCGTCCCGCGGTCGCGGGGCACGATGAGGCGGCGTGGGCTAAGAATCGTCGCGTTGAGATTGTTTATCTGACACCGACCAGATGAGGTTCGTTATGCGCCAGCCATGCGTCGTGTTTGTCGTTGCGGTTGTCGCGGCGCTGGGTGCCGGGTGCGCCAGCGCGCCTGCGGCTGATGATCCAATACAGTTGAAGTTGAATGACATCGACGCCCGGGTGACCCGGATCGAGCGCATTATCTCGAACCAGAGCCTCGTTGAGTTGGCGCAGCACCTCGACCAGGTGCAGGCCGACGTGCGGCAGCTCCGCGGCCGCGTCGAAGAGCTGGAGTACAACGCCGAGGCTATGAAAAAGCAACAGAGGGATTTGTACAGTGACCTCGATAAGCGCATCGCCGCTCTCGGCGGGGGCTCGGCGGGGGCCGCCGCTGCGGGCGCGCTCGGCGGTGCTGCTGGCTCGGCTGCGGGTAGCTCGTCGCCGCAGAGTACGGCTGGTGGGGCCGGAAGTGCGGGATCGGCCGCCGCGGGGTCGGGGGCTGACTCAGGCGGCAGCTCGGAGGAGCAGACGGTGTATGCGCAGTCGTTCGATGCGCTCAAAGCCGGGAGCTACTCGGTTGCCATCACGGGCTTCAAGTCCTTCCTCTCCAGCTATCCGGCGAGCCCGCTCGCGGAAAACGCGCAGTACTGGCTGGGCGAGGCCTTCTACGTCACGCGTGATTTCGATTCGGCGACCGGGGCCTTCCGCAATGTTCTGCAGAAGTGGCCGGATTCGCGCAAAGCGCCGGACGCGCTTCTAAAGCTGGGTTACACGCAGCTGGAGCAGAAGAAGACCGGGGAGGGTCGGGCGACCTTGTCGCAGGTAGTGCAGAAGTACCCGGGGACGGATGCGGCGAAACTCGCCACAGAGCGGCTCCAGCACACACCTGCCAAGTAGGCCAAGTCGGCCAACTAAGCTATTGGCGAGACGGATGTGGCGCGGCTCAAAATCACTGAAATCTTTTACTCTCTGCAGGGGGAGGCCGACACCGTAGGAATCCCGACGGTGTTCGTGCGGCTGACTGGTTGCCCGCTGCGGTGCCAGTACTGTGATACCGCGTACGCGTTTCATGGCGGGGACTGGTGGGAGCTTGAAGCGATTCTCGCGCGCGTCGGGGAGCTCGGCGCGAAGTATGTCTGCGTCACCGGTGGTGAGCCTTTGGCTCAGAAAAACTGCCTGCCTCTGCTACAGCAACTTTGCGATACGGGCTATCGCGTGTCGCTCGAGACGAGTGGCGCGATGTCCCTGGAGGATGTCGATCCGCGAGTTGTGCGGGTCGTGGACGTGAAGACTCCCGCCTCGGGCGAAGAGCCGCGGAATCGTTATGACGAGCTCGCGCGGCTGCAATCCCACGATCTGGTGAAGTTTGTCATCTGCGGCAGGGATGACTACGAGTGGAGCCGGACCAAGCTGCGTGAGCTCGGACTCGATGCGCGTTGCACGGTGCTATTTTCGCCGAGCCACGAGCAGTTGCCGGCTCGCGAGCTGGCGGACTGGATTCTCGAGGATCGCTTGCCGGTGCGATTCCAGATTCAGTTGCATAAGTATTTGTGGGGGAATGTGGCGGGGAAATAGGGAGCAGATCCAGCGAATGAATGCTGAGGCTACGGCGATTGTCATCGAGTTCGCCAATGAGTTCATTCAGTTCCTGGAACGACCGGCAGAAATGGGAAATCAGCAAGTGCGGCGGTCGCAGCGGGATTCCTCAAGAGGCTTGAGGCGGCAACAATAGGACGGAGGAGCGCGTGTGCTATTACATCTTCCGGGCCGTGTCAGGGCACTGACAACATCGAAATTCGTCAGGCCCCTGACAAAGCCCCGGAAGAGGTGCTGATACCGCGTAGCCGTTATGTGAGAGCGTCCGCTTCCGGGGAGTCTGATCACATCTTCTGTTTCGCCGCCGCCTCGCGCATCCTGGAGCTGCCGCCAGTTTGGGGCGTACTTGAGAGCCGCGTCGTACTTGGCGACCGCCTCTCTCGAGCGCCCCTGCTTCCAGAGCACATCGCCCCACGCCTTGCGTCATCGCAACGAGAGTCGAATCGTTGGAATCTCCCTTCGTCTTCAAGGTAACGGTCGAATAGCGAACAGTGAGCTCCTGAAAGTCTTCGCGCGAGGCGCCGTGCTTGGCGCACAGCTGGAGTAGCGCGTCGCGGTATAGCTTGATCGCACGCACTAGGAGGTCCGGGGGCTCGATGTGCGCGCCTTGTCAACGGATGGCATCGGACGCCTCGCAGCGCTAAGTGCCGGGATTTCGGAGGTTTCTGCCCCTGTGCTCGATGGGCGTAGGCGCCATCGGAGGGGCAAATGGTGGGTCGGCTGGGGCTCGAACCCAGGACCAATACCTTAAAAGGGTACTGCTCTACCAACTGAGCTACCGACCCGGGCTGTTGCGCGGGGGCGGCATGGTACTACTCGAAATCCGGAACGTCCAC